>JAKSQV010000020.1 GCA_024403935.1 Ruminococcus sp.
ATACCTGAGAATACCATGGGATTGACCTTGCGGTATCCGGGGAGCGGTGCATCACACGGTTTGTCATCGCTGGTAACGGTATCTCCGACCTGTGTGTCGCCGATAGATTTGATGGAAGCCGCAATATAGCCGACTTCTCCTGCTTCAAGTGAGCCGTTGTTCACGAGGGAGGTCGCGTCCATGAAGCCTGCCTCAACAACGTTGAAAACAGCTCCCGTAGCCATAAGGCGGATATTGTCACCGACTTTCACGCGTCCTTCTTTTACGCGGACGTAGATGATAACGCCCTTGTAGGAGTCATAGTAGCTGTCGAAGATAAGTGCCTTGAGCGGCTTTTCGGTGTCGCCCTGCGGAGCAGGAACGTCTGTGACTATGTGCTCAAGCACCTCCTCGATGTTTATGCCGAGCTTTGCCGAGATACGCGGTGCATCCATGGCAGGTATGCCGATGACGTTCTCGACCTCGGAGCAGACTCTTTCGGGGTCTGCGGAGGGGAGGTCTATTTTGTTGACTACTGGTACGACTTCAAGGTCGTGCTCGATAGCAAGATATGTGTTTGCAAGTGTCTGTGCCTCTATGCCCTGTGAAGCATCCACAACGAGTATTGCTCCCTCACAGGCAGCGAGCGAGCGTGACACCTCGTAGTTGAAGTCAACGTGACCGGGAGTGTCGATCAGGTTCAGGATATAGTCTTCTCCGTCCCTTGCGGTGTATTTGAGGCGTACTGCGCGTGCTTTTATCGTAATGCCGCGCTCACGCTCGATGTCCATATTGTCGAGGAGCTGATCCTCCATGTCACGGACAGCGACTGTCTCTGTTTTTTCAAGGATTCTGTCAGCAAGCGTGGACTTGCCGTGATCTATGTGGGCAATGATGCAGAAATTTCTTATTTTCTCGTTAGCCAAAGCAATACCTCTCTTCGCGTATCCGCATATTTATACATTATAATTATATCACAAAACGCGTAAAAATGCAAGTTCTTTTTACGTCAGCTCCACGGCTTTTCTGACAGTGGTATTCCTCTGAGGCAGAATTGCACCATATCATGCCGCAGAGTCCGGAAAAGCCCGTAAGCAGTAAGCTTACGGGCTTGCTATCAGGTATAGATGAGTGCGCCTGCCTCCTCCATTATGTTGAGGAGATAGTAGCGTGCTTCGTCTCGGCATTCGGGCTTTGCCATATAATACAGGTATGTCTCTATCTTGTTGAGCGTGCTTGCAGTGCGCCCCTCAATTTTGAACTGCTCAAAGCCCATAGGCACATACTTCTCCCATATTGCTTCCGGTGAAATGTGCGTTTTCAGGTCGCGTATGCCGTAGATATTCCGCTTGGAGAACGGACAGTCGCGGAAGTTGTTCGGGTCGCTCTTTGCAATGTCGAACGGAGCATTCGGGAAACGCTTTATGTGGGCGCAGAAGTCTATCTGAGCCTGTCCGATGTCCATGTAGTGCTGTACGCGGTTGGGACATTCCGGCTGACAGCAGGCATTTACGAGGAGCTCCACGTCCTGCTTGCGAGGCAGCCGCTCAAGTATGTTGAATCTGTTGTTGAGGTCGTAGTCTGCAACGACAACGTGATAATCCCTGCCAAGCTCTTCAACGAGTGCTTCCTCTGAGTCGAGACGCTTGCAGGTCGAGCTTGTGAGCTTATACTTCGGGAAATTCCTGCGTACGTAATCCTCAAGGAGCTGTGATGCCACGATGACTTCGTTCATGCCGTTGTTGGCGAGGTTCAGCATCATATTGCAGCGTTCATCGCTGAGGTGCTTCTTTTCAAGCATAAGGTTAGTGAACGTGAAGCGCAGAGGGATACCGCGGTCGTTGAATTCTTTGATTACCGCTTTCATGTAGCTTTTGTCGGCATTGCCGCCCTGTGACCTGCCGCCGTTCCAGAGACACGGCGGAAATACGCCGTAGAATGAGGCTATCTCAACGCCCTCACGGAAGTATTCGGGATGCTGCTTCACCATATCCGCAAACAGCAGATTCAGCTTGAAGCTGCCTGAAAAATCGGGAAGATGAAATCTTACTCTCATTGCTTTTCTCCTGTGTGTAAATTTGTTTATCAGTATTATAACACATATTTCTGCTGATGGCAAGAGAAAAGTCAGTGTACAGCAAAAGAAGTCCGCAGGGAGGCTCCCTGCGGACTTCGGCATTATTTGCCGCAGTTTTTGTCAAACGACGGATTGCATGCGTAGAAATTCTTTGCGTTCAGTCTGTCCTGTGTTATGCGGAGTGCTTCGCCGAATCGTACATGATGATACTAAAATCTCCACTGTATCGTTATTCTGCTGTCCGCGGCGTATACAGCACGGATAAGCGCATCAGTGATGCGGCGTTTGTCGCTGAAGCTCAGTTCGTCCCATGATGGGAGCCGTACATCAGCCCTGCCTGAGGAAAGCTTGCGGAGTTCACCGAGCTTTCGCCTTATTTCAGCACTGACAAGCTGTTCTGCTTCATCGGCAAAAAGCGTGCCTGCACCTTCGCACGCCTTTGAGTTCAGTCTGTGTGAGCAGAGCAGGTAACGCTGAGGGCGCGCTCTGAAGCTCTTAACCGTAAGAGCGTAGCCGCATTTCGCGCACTTCACCTTTCCGCAGAGCCATGAGTTCTTAGCTTTCTGAGTCGGTATGACCTGTTTCACTGCCATGCATTTTCTGCGGCATTCCAGCCACAGTGACGAGTCTATAATGCCCTTGTGCGGAGCGATAACTATCTGCTCGCCTGCGACCGAGGTGCTGCACTTCCTTTTATCCGAGCTTCCACTGTAACTGTAACAGCCGTTCGCGCCGATAAAGTCTTCGGGCTGATTTACGACCTCAGCACCGTTATCCGTGAAAAAGCTGTATACATCGGCATCGGCTCTGACATATACCGGATTTATCACCAGCTCTCTTATACGGGCACGTTCCCATCTTTTGCCGCGCTTTGTAATACCGAGGCTTACAAGATGTGATACGACATCGCCGTAGGAAGTATCGGGACGGGAATACAGCTCGTATATCAGTCTGACGGTATCGGCTTCTTCGGGTACGGCTTCGTACATCGAGGTGCGGATGCCGTCAATGACGGTCGGTATCTTTCTGAAGCCGAACGGAACGCTCCCGCCCATATACAGGCTTTTTCTGCTCCTTGATATATACGAGTCGGCAACACGCTTCTGTATCGTTTCACGTTCAAGCTGTGCGAACACGATGCATATATTCAGCATGGCGTTCCCCATCGGCGACGAGGTATCGAATTTTTCCGTTGCTGAAATGAACTGCACTCCGTACCTGCCGAATTCCTTCATCATGCCCGAGAAATCAAGGACAGAGCGGCTTATGCGATCAAGCCTGTATACTATCACTGTATGTATGAAGCCGCTGCGGATGTCGTCCATCATGCGGAGAAGCTGCGGACGGTTGATGTTTTTGCCGCTGAAACCTCTGTCTGTATATTCTCTGAACGGCTCGCCTCTTGTTTCATATCTGCATAGTTCTATCTGCTGTTCAATGGATATGCTGTCCGCACGTTCAACGGATTGCCGCGCATATATCGCTATCATACTGTTTCCTCCTGCTGTTCGCGGAAGCGTGAGAGTATCCCGTCAAGCACCTTTTCTGCCGAGAGGACGGCTCTTTCATCAGTGACGAGCGGCGTGAGCGTCTCCAATGTCATGGTGCCGTTCCGGATCTCCGCATTTCGCTGTTCAGAGCGATAGCCATTCCTGTTCAGTTCAAAAATTGTCATCACCTCCGTTATATTCTATTGCGGCAATGCCTGTACGAATACCTTGCGGAGAAAAAGCTGTTGCAGGAAACTGACTGCTGTGCTATAATGGATGTATCTTCAATAACCGCAGGCAGTTTTTTGCCACGGGCTTTGTTCGGACGGCATGATTATGGAAATTCTCTCACCACATTTATTATATAGTCAGGAGTGTGATAAACAATGGCTCTGGTACCAACGATACTGTCGCTCATCGGGCTGGGCGGTCTGATAGCAACGGCTGTCTGGCTGCTTGTGCGCGGTAACAACAACCGTATCACAAGGCTTTTTCTGATATGCCAGTCATCTGTTATAATATGGCTCATTTCACAGCTTATGAAGCTGTTTTCGGCGAATACGGAGCAGTTCTGGGTAAGCTATGTCATCGGCAATATCGGTATATGCTCGTTTGCTCCGCTGTGGCTGATGTTTGCAGCCGAATACTCGGACTATCGCCAGCATCTGCGTAAGCCGTGCAGTTTCCTTCCGTCAGTGTCGGTAATATTCTTTCTGTGCGTGATAACCAATCCGCTCCACCATAATTATTACAAGACCTTTGAATTCAGGAATGTTGTCTGCGGAAGAATATACTACCTGTCTCAGATCGTATACTATGTGCTTATCTTTGCGGGAATATGCCTTATGTTCATCAAGCACTCACGGAGCCGCCGCCGCATGACGAGCCAGTCGCTGCTTCTTGCGGCTGCAATAGTTGTTCCGCTGTGTATCAATACACTTTCCGTAGCAGGGATAATAAAGACGGAAATAGAGCTTGCACCGCTGTTCTTTTCATTTTCAGTCATATTGGTGCTCATAGCGATAGGACGATACGGCTTGCTGGATGTGAACCGTATCGCTATCAATGACACTGTTGACAGCATTGACAGTGCCATTATCGTTTTCGATGCGGATGACAGGATAACGTATATGAACAAGAGGGCACAGCAGCTTATCACGCTTGACAAGGAAGCCCCGCTCGATGAGTTCATAGCTGCGATAAAGGAAATATCGGGCACAGAGCTTGACAGAAACGACCTCTCCTGTGAGTTGTCAATAGGTGAAGAGCATTTCAATATCAGGCAGAATTTCTGTATGAACAAAAAAGGCGTGAGCATCGCAAGCATAATCATCATGTCGAATGTATCCGAATACTATGAGTTGCTCAGTGCCGAGAAAAGGCTTTCACTCGAACAGGAACGGAACCGCATCGCTCAGGAGATACACGACTCGGCAGGGCATACATTTACAATGATAAGCTCGCTGTCACGCATAATCAATGCAGACCTGAGCGGCAGGGATGTCCCTGCCGAAACGACAGGATATGTCCGGGAGATAGACGGCTTGTCAAGGAGCGGCATCACACAGCTTCGCTGTTCGATAAACAATCTGCGCGATGACGAGTTCATGTCCTCAGTGACGAGGGCGGTCAATACCGTTGCCGAGGCTGTGCGCGAGGTGAAAATTGATGTCTGCACACAGGGCGAGGAGGACGAGAGCTTTGCTTTCTGCATAAGGACTGTCTACGAAAACACCCGTGAGACGATAACTAATGCTATGCGCTATTCAGGGGCGGACAGGATAGATATCATTGTGAAGTTCCGCTCCGATATGCTTGAGCTGTATATCTTCGACAACGGGCGCGGATGCCCGTCAATAAGCGAGAACAACGGGCTTCGCGGCATACGGAGCCGTACCGAGGCTCTCGGCGGAACGGTGAAGTTCTCCTCGGTGGAGGGCGAGGGATTCTCGACGATAATCAGGATACCAAAGCAATGAGGTAATACTGCACATACAATGCTTTATCCCTTTGTATATTATAGCCAAGAATATCAGTATGGCTATTAATTGTTCTGAAAAAAGTAACAATTTGTTAATTTTAGATTTGTTGACTTATTATTTTTACAGTGGTATAATGTAGTAAATTAGAAGGTCTGCCCGCTTTAAGATATGAATGAGCAATTCAGCCGGTAGGTCATGGGGAAGATGATCGGATACGGTGGTATGACCTGAAGAGGAGTTTCTATGCAGCTTCTGGGGTTGCGTATATATGCTTTCAGCGGGAACTGAAAGCATAGGTGTGTTTTTTCAGAAAAAGCTAAAGGGGGAAAAGTATATGGCATCTGCTAAGAAACTGATTTTTACAAATGACAACTGCGTTGGCTGCAATAAATGTATCAATGTATGCAGTGCCATGGGAGCCTGCATTTCGACAGAGGCTGATGAATCAGGCCGCTCGAGAATTAATGTGGATCCCGAACGATGTGTTGCCTGCGGAGCATGCTTCGATGCCTGTGAGCACAATGCCAGAGAATATCTTGATGATACCGAAGCATTTTTTGCGGATCTTGCTGCCGGAGAACCAATTTCCATTCTGATAGCTCCTGCATTCCGCGCCAATTATCCTGCGGAATATGAGCGTGTTCTCGGCGGATTAAAGGCTCTCGGAGTCAACCATATCATAAATGTTGCTTTCGGAGCAGATATCACTACATGGGGTTATCTGAATTATATTCAGGAGTACGGCTTTACAGGCGGTATATCGCAGCCGTGTCCTGCTGTTGTTACCTATATCGAAAAATATATTCCTGAGCTGATACCGAGCCTGTTCCCTGTGCAGAGCCCGCTTATGTGCGCTGCAATATATGCAAGAACACAACTCGGCATTACAGATCGCTTTGCATTTATAAGTCCCTGCATCGCAAAGAAGCTTGAGATCACCGATCCCGTCAATTCGGGACTGGTAAGCTATAATGTCACATTCAGCCACCTGATGAAAAAGGTGCGTGAACAGAAGATTTACGGTGAACCTGTCACGGATGAGCTCGAATACGGCCTGGGTACGGTTTATCCAATGCCCGGCGGACTCAAGGAGCACGTCAGATGGTTCCTCGGAGACAGCGCTTTCATACGCCATATTGAGGGCGAGCGTCACATGTATGAATACCTGAAGGCACATTCGGAGAATATATCAAACAGGGACATACCTTTCCTGTTTATAGATGCACTGAACTGTGAGAACGGCTGTCTGTGCGGTACTGCGACCGAACCTGAGCTTTCCTCAATGGACAAGGCATTGTTCAATCTTCTGAAGCATAAAGAGAAGATCAAGAAGGAAAGAGGTATCTCGCCTGTATCATGTACGCTTTCTCCGTCCGAGAGGCTGGAGCTGCTCAATAAGAAGTTCGAGAAGCTTGAGCTTTCCGATTACCTTCGTCACTACCGTGACCTTTCCTCTAAATGCGCAGTGCGTATCCCAGATGCTGCTGAGCTTGAAGACATATTTGCTTCAATGGGAAAGAATACAGAGGAGTCACGCCATATCAACTGTATGTCCTGCGGCTACAATTCCTGCAGTGACATGGCTACGGCGATCTTCAACGGCTTCAATCACAAGGATAACTGCGTTCACTATCTGAAGAACACAGTTGAGGAAGAACACCATAACATGATCTATAAAGCACAGCATGATGAGCTTCTGGACATCTACAACAGGTGCTTTGCAATGGGATTCCTCGCAGAACAGGAAAAAGCAGGCAGATACTATTCGTTCGTCATGATAGATATTGACGGATTCAAGGGCGTTAATTCAACCTATGGACACGATATGGCCGATGAAGTGCTGAAGCGTGTGGCAAAGAGGCTGAAGGCACTGTCAAATGAAAACAACTGGATACTGTCACGATATGGCGGAGATCAGTTCCTGCTCCTTATAGATGAACCTATTACACAGAAGCATCCTGCACTGCAAATGATATGCAGTATATTTGATCAGCCTTTCCTTTTCGGAGGCATAGAGATCCGCATTTCCGCATGCATCTGCGTCTCGAACGCGGAAGGAGCAAAATGTATTGAGGATCAGATAAACAACGTTGAAGAAGCTATGTTCACAGCAAAGAATAACGGCAAGGGCAGTATCTTCTTCTATACAAAGGAGCTTCAGGAGAAGGTCGCAGAGGAAAAGCGCATCAGCTCAAGGATAGCAGAAGCCCTTGATAATGACGGCTTCTATATGGTATATCAGCCTAAGGTCGGCGTAAAGGAAGTTGAGCTTACGGGATTTGAAGCGCTTATTCGTATGAAGGATTCTGTCCTGCATCCCGGACAGTTCATCCCCATTGCCGAGAAGAACGGCTGGATTTGGAAAATAGGACGTATCACTACCGAAAAGGTTATCCGTCAGCTCGCTGCATGGCGGAATGAGGGACATGTCCTCTATCCTGTTTCAGTAAACTATTCAAGCAATCAGCTTTTCGATCTGGAATATGTGGATTTTCTTGAAGATCTGCTTCACAGATATGATATTGATCCAAAGTATATCGAGATCGAAATAACCGAGAGCGTTCTGGTCAATCAGAACGATCAGGCAAATGAGCTTTTCAAGCGTTTGCAGCAGCTCGGAATACGCCTGCACATGGATGATTTCGGTACAGGCTACTCATCACTTGGCTATCTGACATACATCCCGGTAGATGTTATCAAGCTTGACAAGTCGCTGGTGGACAACTACCTTGTTGAAGGAAAAGCTGATTTCATTGACGATGTGATACGTCTTGTACATGACCTGAACAAGGAAATGACTATTGAAGGCGTTGAGCAGAACTGGCAGTTCCAGCGTCTGAAGGACTTCGGTGCAGATACGATACAGGGCTACTATTTCAGCAAGCCGCTGTTGGCTGAAGAAGCTATCCGCTTTATTCCTTCACTTGCCTGAGGCAAATAATGAGAACGGCACTTATTCCGAGAAGCAGCCGCTTCCGGATTCTGTGCGGATATTGAAATGAAAGACCGATTGCCGATGCAGCCGGTCTTTTTATTTGTGTGATGCCTGAATATGAGCAGACTTTGTCATCCTGTACGGTGCGGCTCACCGAACCGCTGGAAGTGTACGATCTCGCGCTGTCTGAGAAAGCGTATGGGATCACGGACATCGGGATCATCAGCGAGACGGAGGATATTATCATAGGTGGTGCGGGCTTTTTGTTCGGAAGCCATATTTTCATGCAGGTCGGTAATGATGTCACCCTTTGACTGGAAATACTCCACCGTGAACGGAGCTCCTGATGCGGCAACAGGATATATGCCTGTCGTATGGTCAACGAAGTAGGTGTCGAAGCCGCTTGCCTTTATCTCATCAATGGAGAGGTCCTTTGTGAGCTGATACAGTATAGCGGAGATCATCTCAACGTGAGCAAGCTCCTCTGTACCTATATCTGTAAGGAGTCCCTTGACTTCTCCGTATGGCATCGCAAAACGCTGATTGAGGTATCTCAGGGAAGCTGCAAGCTCACCGTCCGGACCGCCGAGCTGAGAAATTATGACCTTAGCCATTCGCGCATCAGGATTCTTGATATTCACGGGGTACTGCAATTTCTTTTCATACTGCCACATAGATTAGCTCCTTTCCCATGGCCACGGATCACTGACCCAGTCCCAGCTGCGAAGATTCTTGCTCTGCTCAGGAACGAGCGGTCCGAACTTGTCATTGTACTCGGCTGCGGCAGCCTCACGGAGCTTTTTGAATTTTGCAAACATGGCAAGACCGCGTGAGCAGCTTGGGTGAGTATCAAGATAGAGATCAAGCTCTTTTAGCGTAAAATCGTACTGCATTATCTTTTTAAGGAGCGCGCGCTCTGTATCCATTATCTGCCGCCTCCTCTCTCAAACGGAAAGACGAGGTCGGCGAACAGCGAGCCGCAGGAGAATGCCTTATCGGGTTCCATAGTATTACCCCATTGCTGGAATGGCACATAAGCCATAGCAAGCTGGAGCTGTGCAGGCATATCGGTCTGAGAGGGCGGCTTCACGCGTTCGTTTCTGTCGGCGTAAGGGATCTGATCCGCCTGTTCGCGCAGAACGAGCCCGTCTATATTGCTGAACATATTAAGGTTCATATTGTTCCTCCTTTCGGTATTGGCGGAGGTACACCATGCAGATGACCTCCGCACATTCTATACTATTCATACGGATGAAGAAGTGACACAACGGCTTTTACGAGCACGACGCTGAAACAGATGAGAAATAAAAAATCGAAAATTTTATTGTAGATGTTGATTTTTTTACGGTCGTGTGATATAATGAATGTATCCGCAATAGCACGTTTGTAATTTGACAACGGAGGGATGTTTTTTATGATGAATATTGCAGTTGCACAGTCAGGAGGTCCTACCTGTGCAATAAACGCCTCGCTTGTGGGCGTATTCGGCGAGGCTCTCAAGGAACCTTCCATCGATGCTATTTTCGGCTCGGTGAACGGCATTGAGGGAATGATAACCAATCATCTCATTGACCTGAAAGCCTTTATCAACACAAATGACGATATGGAGCTACTTCGTCAGACTCCGTCGACCGTGCTTGGTTCGTGCAGATACAAGCTGCCTGATTACAATGAAGATGAGGAAGACTACAAAAAGATCGTCAAGACTCTGAAACAGCGCCGTATCGGAGCTTTCTTCTACATCGGCGGAAACGATTCAATGGATACCGTTAACAAGCTTTCGGCATATTTTGCTGAGAAGAATATTGACATAAAGGTGATCGGTATTCCCAAGACCATAGACAACGATCTGTGTGTTACCGACCATACTCCCGGCTTCGGCTCGGCTGCGAAATATGTAGCAGCCACAATGCATGAGATAGTACGTGACAGCTCGGTATACAGCATACCGTCTGTGACGATCGTTGAGGTCATGGGCCGCCACGCAGGCTGGCTCACTGCTTCAAGTGCAGTTCTACACGCACTCGGTGAAACTGCTCCGCATCTTGTGTATGTTCCCGAGGCAGAATTCTCACTTGATAAGTTCATGAACGATGTCCGCAGCCAGATGGCTAAGCACAAGGCTGTCATTGTTGCTGTATCCGAGGGAATGGAAGTTCCTGACGGTGTTCAGTCAGGAGTTGTGGATAATTTCGGACATAAGTACCTTTCCGGTATAGGCAAATACCTTGAGGAAATGGTACGTGAGCAGATAGGCTGTAAGGTACGTTCTATCGAGTTGAACGTAATGCAGAGATGCTCGTCTCATCTCTGTTCGCAGACAGATATCGACGAATCCGAGGCAGTCGGAGCAGCAGGCGTAAGAAGTGCGCTTAGCGGCGAAACGGGAAAGATGATGGTGTTCCGCCGTGTCAAGGATATGCCATATACAGTTGTAATTGAGTCGGCTGATGCTTCCAAGATAGCAAACAAGGAGAAATTCCTGCCGAGGAACTTCATCAACGCCGAGGGCAACAATATAACAGATGATGCAATGCGCTATTTCCTGCCGCTGATACAAGGCGAGCTGAATATCCGCATGAGCATGGGAATCCCGATGCATTTTGCGCTTCAGGAATCAGTGCTGAAATAAAAAAGAAAGCCCGGTGAAAGGGGATCCCTTTCACCGGGTCGTTTTTTATCTGTATTCTCTTTCGGGAATACGTTTGTTGCGGTTGAAAAACTGTCCGACTGATTCGAGTCCGGAGAGACCGCCGAATACAGCGATCGTACAAGCGATCGATACCAGGAACAGTATAATGACAAGTCCGAGACTGCCGTTGTGCTGAGAGATCATCAGCAGTCCGGGGAAAACCTGTATGATGCCGGAAATCAGATATACAAGCGATGCAAGCGTCTTGAAGATGCCGATTCCGCTTATCATCGCAACGCCGGTAGCACCCATCGCAACTGCGATATACAGTGATGCTTCCTTGATGATATTGGATATTCCGCTCATTCCGTCAATATAGTCAAGTCCGAAGAAGTCACCGCTGTACAGCAGGAAGAACGCCGCAGCTCCGATAATGCCGATCACTGCAAGCAGAATAACGACCTTGAAGCCTTTTTTTGCTTCCTCCTGACGGAGCTGCTCCTTGAGCTCGATCATCATGCGGAGGCTTTCCTTCGAGTCCTTCTGCTCGGATATGAGCTGACCTGAAACAGCCTTCTTTGCGCCCTCGCGCTTTGCTCTTTCGAGGTCTTCGTCAACGAACTTCGGTACATACTTGGGAGCTTCAGGCTCATCATCAAGTATGGGAGCCTTTACAGGCTCTGTCGGTGCAGCAGGTTTTTCCTTCTTTACAGGCGGAACGTAGTCGTCGTCGTCAAGAACAGGCGCGGTCACGGCGGCAGGCGGAGCTTCTGCTCCGAGCTGCTCACGGCGCATATCAATGATCTGCTGCTGCTTATCCTGCGGAAGTCCGCTGAATACAGCTTTCTGCTCGTCACTCAGTCCGTCGATTATCTGCTCATCGCTGAGAATGAGCTTCTCGGCTTTCTTGGGAGCTGTATAGCTCATTTCATCGTCAAGCACGGGAGCAGCCACGCCTGTGGGTGCGCCCTTCTTTTCCGATGAATATGCGGAATAATCGTTCATATCATCGAGCACAGGAGCAGATACTCCTGTGGGGCCGCCTTTCTTGGCAGCGGGAGCAACATACTCAAAGTCGTCGAGAACGGGAGCGGATACTCCTGTGGGGCCTTCTTTTTTCGGTGCAGGCTCTGAATAGTCGATATCATCGAGTATGGGAGTGCCGAAGTTGTTTTCGTCGTTCATAATTTCACCTTCTTCAGTTATTGTCAGGAAGTGTTTATCTTTCGAGGATCTGTGATCTGTCGGGACCGATTCCGACCATGCTTACGCGGCAGCCGACAAGCTCCTCAAGGCGTTCGATGTACTTCTTGCAGTTAACAGGAAGCTCGTCAAAGCTTGCACATTTGGAGATGTCCTCTGTGAATCCGTCAAATTCCTCATATACAGGAGTGCAGCCCTCAAGCTCTTCGAGCGTGGGCGGGAAGTTCTGAGTGATGGTGCCGTCGGGCTTTTTGTATGCTGTACAGATCTTGAGCTTGTCAAGATTTGCAAGGGTGTCGAGCTTGTTGATAGCAAGGCTGTCAAGACCGTTTACTCTTACCGAGTGGCGTACGATAACTGCATCGAACCAGCCTGTTCTTCTCGGTCTGCCTGTGGTGGTACCGAACTCGCCGCCGACATTTCTGATCTGCTCGCCGATCTCATCGTCAAGCTCTGTCGGGAACGGGCCCTTGCCTACTCTTGTTGTGTAAGCCTTGGCAACGCCAATGATGTTTGTGATGATCTTGGGGCCCACGCCTGTGCCGACGCACACACCTGCTGAGAGCGGGTGTGATGACGTAACATAGGGATATGTACCGAAGTCGATATCGAGGAGCGTAGCCTGAGCTCCCTCAAACATAATGGTCTTGCCTGCCTTTGCGGCATCGAATGTGAGAACGGAAACGTCGTCAACGTAGGGGAGAAGACGCTTGCCGTATTCTGTATACTCAGCTGTTACTGCGTCGAGGTCAAAAGCCTTGCCGCCGTAAACATCTGTGATGATCTTGTTCTTGAGTCTGCCTGTGGACTGTATCTTCTCAGCGAGCACCTCGGGATGAACGAGGTCGTAAACTCTGATACCGCAGCGCTCGTACTTATCCATATATGTAGGGCCTATGCCGCGCTTTGTAGTACCGATGTCCTTGCCTCCGCGGAAAGCCTCTGAGAGTCCGTCAAGCTCAATATGCCACGGCATAACAACGTGAGCGCGGGGATCGATCTTGAGGTTTGCGGTGGAAATGTTTCTTGCTTCAAGGCTGTCGAGCTCACCGATGAAGTCCTTGGGGTCAAGAACTACACCAGCGCCGATAAGGCAGAGGGTATCCTTATAGAGAATACCCGAGGGGATGAGGTGGAGCTTATAGACCTCACCATTATTTACTACGGTATGACCCGCATTGTTTCCGCCCTGTGAACGGACAACAACATCAGCACGGGAGGAGATGATGTCAATGATCTTACCCTTTCCCTCGTCTCCCCACTGTGTACCAACAACGATATTAGCAGGCATTGTGATTCCTCTTTTCATAATGATTATTGCGTGCGTATGCACAATTACAATTAATTATATCACGGTCGGAGCAAAAATGCAAGACCTTGCCACAAAAAAGAGTAGTTTTATATGGATAAAATGCTTGTGCTTCTTTGAGGAAACTTATGTAGATGCGCGAAAAACCCGCAGACGTTCTGCCTGCGGGTGTCCGGTCATAGATCAGTCTTCGAGTTTTGTGCCGCATCTGTCGCAGAAGCGTGCTGCATCAACGAGTTCTGCACCGCAGCGCTTGCATATTGTGATCTTTTCTGCATTGACACGTACGGTCTCTTTTTCGGGAGTGAGTATCCTTGTGCCGCATTTGTCACAGTAGCGTGCATCCTTGGAGACAAGCTCTCCGCACTGCGGACAGGGCTGCCTGTCCTCCATCTCGTTAAGGAGGTTATTCAGCTTTTCGAGCTCCGCTTCCTTTTCCCTGATGCTGTCAAATTCGGCCTTGTACAGCTCTGAATTGGGCTGTTCGGAATAGAGCTTTCTGCCTATGTCCGAAAAGATTATGTTCATTTCGTGGTTGTGTCGGGCAATTTCCTTTTTGATACGTGATTTTTCTGTCATCTTCTTATAGCTGTCAGAGCCGGTCTTGATGCCTTTGTCTACGGTATCTCCGACCTTTCCTGCAATTTCCTTTACGCTTTCAACAAAGCTCATTGATGATTCCTCCGTTTCATGTTTGTATGCTTTGATCCTGTGCTGTTTTGAGGGCGTTCCGTGCTCAGGTCAGCGCAGTTGCGGTCAGATCACGGAATGTTATAGCGTTGTATGCACGCAAGGCAGCCTCCGAGAAGTCGCTGCAGTTGGTGGAGTACAGCGTCATGAGCGGAGCATCCATGGAGATCTTGTCCCCGACTTCAAAGTCGAGCACGATGCCGGCGGTCGGATCTATGGCATCATCCTTTTTGAGCCTTCCTGCGCCGAGCAGAAGTGAAGCCATTCCAAGCTCTTCCGTATTGACAGCGACTATCTCAACATCACGGCTTGCGCGTATCTCGTGGCTGAATCTTGGCTGCGGGAGCAGCGAAACATCATCGCAGATACGGCAGTCGCCGCCCTGAAGCTCGATCGTCTTTCTGAGGACTTCGAGTGCACGGCCTGATGAAACAGCTTCTTCAGCCATATGCATGCACTCCCCGAATGTGCCTTTTCCGGCAAGCTCGAGCAGATTTGCGGTCAGCTCGATGCAGACATCGTACAATTTGCCTTTTTCTTTGCCCTGAAGCAGCTCAATAGCTTCCTTGACTTCAATGGCGTTTCCGATGCAACTTCCGAGAGGGCTGTCCATATCAGTCACGATGGCGCGGCATTTCTTGCCTGCGGCATCACCGACACGCTCCATGAGGTCGGCAAGCCTGCGTGCATCGAGATTTGTTTTCATGAATGCGCCGGAGCCGCATTTTACGTCGAGCATCAGCATATCAGTGTTCATGGCGAGCTTTTTGCTCATTATGCTTGCACATATCAGCGGTATGCTGTCTACCGTGCCTGTTGCGCTTCGCAGGGCATATATCTTCTTATCGGCAGGGCAGAGGGTATCGCTCTGTGAAATTATCGAGAATCCTGTCTTGTTGACAATATCGGCAAACTCTGTGAAAGGCAGCTCTGTGCGGAATCCGCTTATGCTTTCGAGCTTGTCTATCGTGCCGCCCGTGTGTCCGAGACCTTTGCCCGACATCTTTGGCACGTACACTCCGCAGGCGGCTGCCGCAGGTCCGACGATGAGACTGGTCTTGTCACCGACTCCGCCTGTACTGTGCTTGTCAGCGGTAATGCCGTTTATGCAGCTCATATCGAGCACATCTCCGCTGTCACGCATTGCCTTGGTGAGCGCGAATGTCTCGCGGTCAGTGAGTCCGTTCAGGCAGACAGCCATAAGCCACGCCGACATCTGGTAGTCGGAGATGTCACCGCTTGTATAGCCGTTCACGGCGTAGGTGATCTCCTCATCTGACAGGGGGACAGCACGTTTTGTTTTGTTGATAATATCAATAATGTTCAAAATATTCACCTCCCGGATCATGACCTGCCGTTTCAGGCAGGTATATACCGTATAATATACTTCTATTTTAGCATATTGTTCCAATAAAATCAACAGTTTTAATGAAATTTATATGCTGTTCCGATATGTCTTATATGTATCTGATGATTATCAGTGCAGCTACAAACGGTGCTCCCAGTACCGTGCTTCCGCAGACATTGAAAAGGTTGAGCGGGATATGTGCGCCGATGCTGCTTCCGAACAGGTTTACGAGCATAAGTGCAGCCAGTCCCGTTCCGCTTCCGAGCAGTACAGAAAGCAGTCTGTGCCTGCGCCTTGCACAGCAGACTATCATTACCGCTGCTGCTCCTCCGCAGATAAGGCGGAAAATCGCCTCTGTATCCATTGGTATCACCACCGTTCTACAACAGAATGTAACCGAGAGCAATGACAAGCCTGATGTCGCCGCCCTCCTTCAGCAGAAGAAAAAGCAGTGCCGCGATGAGCAGAGTATCGCTGTCGATACCGTTGGGAAGTATATCGGTAGGAAAGCCTCTCCGCTGGTGAGGTCCGTATCCGCGTTCAGACCTGATCACTGTTTGTTCTGCGGCAGGCGAAGGAGGTATATCCGCGTTGTGCGTTTTACGGTACTCATAAGAGCCGCGTGCTGTATTGCTGCCGTATACGGACATATCAACACCTCCCGATCGTTGCAGCCTGTGTTTGTGCGGTATTGCCTGAGCTTTCCTATATCATGTCATTGAGCAGTCCGCTTTCCTTTGCTATGTTCCACACGGCGATGAGCTTCAGCAGTCTGACAGCTTTGTCTACGCGCTTCTGCTTTTCTTCGCCGAGATGCGGTTTCAGAGCGAGAAGAAGGTCGGCATTCCTGTCGTTCTGAGTAAAGGCTCCTGCAAGACTTGTGAGCCTGAGAAAAGTATCAATGTCGGGCATACCGCCTGTTCCTTGACTGTCTGAGCCGCTGTCAGCCGCTGAGGAGGTGTCTTCGGATTCGGACATGAAAATTTTTGCAAGCTCCGAGAGCTGACGGACACTCTCCTCATCTGACAGCAGTTCTGACAGCTTATCCGTTATATCTTCCATTACTCTCCGCCCGAAAGCTTCTTGTAGAGTGCCTTTGCCTGCGGAGTGCTCATCATTTTCTCAATAAGCTGAGGATTGCTCACTGCCTGTCGGAACTTCGCGGCATCACTTCCGCTCATCGCAGAGAGTGCGCTGTCGAATTTTCCTGCTTCAAGCTCACTGCGGAGCTTATCTTCGGGAACACCTATCTTCCTGCTGACTGCACTGAGAAGACCGCTGAGTTTTTCGGGATCAATGTGGTTGCTGCTGTTCATAATGTCCTCCTGACTGCCTGTACAAGGGCTTGCAATTATATGCTGAAAGCTGTATAATAAATGTGTTCTTAATAACCGGTTGACTTTACAAATAAACTACCCACGGAGGTGTGCTATGCGGATCATCGTTATCTCTGACACGCACGGCAATTATAATGCCCTTTCTTCTGTATTCCTTCGCAACAGCGATGCAGACTGGTTCATACATCTCGGAGACGGTGAGCGCGAGCTCGACCGTTTCATCATTGAGCATCCCGAGTATACGGAAAAGGTGCTCCACGCCGCAGGCAACTGCGATGCAGGGAGCCTCAGCCCCGGATATGTGGAGCTTCCGCTTCTGAACGGACATAAGCTCTTTGCCACTCACGGACACATATTCGGAGTCAAGGGCGGACTCGGCAGGCTGAGGATGTGTGCCGCATCCAGAGACTGTGATATCGTTCTTTACGGGCATACCCACGTCCGCTTCAGCACCTTCGAGGACGGTACCTATATCATGAATCCCGGAAGTGCTTCATGTCCGCATGACGGTACAAAGCCGTCGTTCGGGACTATTGACGTATCTGATGCAGGTGTGCTGGTCAATATCGCTGATGTATGATATGCAGAGAACGCGCGGAGCGTTACTGCTCATTCAACAGTATATGACAGAATAACCGTGAATAGACACCGACAGTAAGATGTACTGCGTAGGTAAATGATATGGAGGGAACGAAATGGCAAAAAACGTGCCGAACAGCTCAGGAAGGATTCACACTCGGATATGGATGAGCTGTGAGCGGAACAGGCACAGGGCTTACCGTAAATCTTGATTTTTCAGCATTTATGTGTTAGAATATAATGGAAAACTGATGCAATGTACCATTCGGAGGATATAATGAAACGCGATACAGGCTATAATACAAAACAGAAGGAAAAGCTGATCGACTATCTCATGCGTAATCGGGAAAAACATACAAATGTACAGGAGATAAGCGCATATCTCGCATCGGAGGGCTCACCGCTCGGAACGGCAACGATATACCGCCAGCTCGACAAGCTCGTTGAGGCGGGAACTGTGCGTAAATTCGTCATTGACGGCAAGGTCGGCGCGTGCTACCAGTACATCGAGAATACCGATGAGTGCCGCGAGCATTTTCATCTTAAATGTATGAGATGCGGCAAACTGATACACCTCAACTGCGATCATCTCATGGGGATAAACGATCATATCGCCGAACACCACGGCTTTATCATCGACCCGTCACAGACAGTGTTCTACGGTGTCTGCTCGGAGTGCAGAGATGCCGAAGGCTCTGAGGGGCGCGGATAAATTTTAACATCTTCTGTTTCGGGAGCAGGGGGCTTTGCTCCGCCTGCTGAAGGAATGTATATCTTCATATCATCATCATTCATAGCTGTCACCTCACAGCTATTATCCCGTCCTGATGCTGCTTTATTCGGGACAAGAAAAGGAAATGTCAAAATGAGATACCTGCGGACTCTGCTCATACTTGCAGCTGCGGACGTACTTTCGCTGTTCATCGGACTTACACTTGCTGCCACGGCAAATCCTCTCATACGCGTGGTGTCTGCGGTCTGCGGCTCGGGGATAATGATATGCCTTATGGCAAGCTTTGCACTGAAAACGGCGGCTGGCGACCTCAGGAGCGAACGTGCTTCCGGTAAAAAGACGCCGCTTCTTCATCCCATAGAAATGACCGCTGCTGCTCTGGCGCCACCCCTTGCAAGCTGGCTGGTGCTGCGTTTCAGCGCAGGCGGCACGCTTGATTTCTACCGCTGGCACAAGCTCATAAACGGCTGGTTCATTCAGATATGCAATATGATAAATCCCTCTGCCCGATCTGCTGATCTGACTTCGGGACAGATATGGGCAATGCTTCCGCTGGCATTTGTGCCTGCGGCTGTATTTGCCTGCTTCTATGTGCTCGGATATAAGGGCGTGATCGGCGCGGAGAAGAACTGATAAGCGATTGTTTAAAGATACTTGACTTTGTAATAATATTATGTTAAAATATGTCTGAAAGATCAAAAGGAGGTCAAAAATAATGGCTTTTTGTAAATACTGCGGCAAGGAACTCGATAAGGACGGCAACTGCACCTGTGAGACAGCAATCAGAACTGCCGTCCCCGACAGAGAGCATATCAAGGCGGATAAGGCTCCCGATGGCGGAGCAAAGAAGGTACTCGCCATAATAGGTATTATTGCGATACTGGCTGTTATCGGCGCACTTGCACTGTTCATAATATGCTCTGTCAACGCCTATAAGAAACCCGTTAAGGAAGTGGTAAAGGGCGTGAACAGGGGAGATACCGAACGCATAGTCAGTGCCATGTATACCGAGTACGGTCAGAGCGAGCTCAGAGTCATAGAAAAGGAAAAAAACTATGACTGGGAGACATTCATTTCCGAAAACGACAAGTCTATTGATAAGATACGCAAGTCAAAAAACATCAAGAAGATCAAGGTTGACATCGTGGCAAAGGAAAAGCTCGACGGAAGCAACCTGTCTCAGATCGAAGACTACTATAAGAACGTCTTTGATGAGGAGGTCAAGAAGGCATACCGCGTTGAAGTCAAGTTTACCGTCAAGTATAAGGACGGCGAACAGGTCGATGACGGCTGGCTGATAGTTGCAAAGATAAAGGGCGACAAATGGATATACTGCCGTGAGGGAAGCGACAGCTTCGATTACCTTGACGCACTTACAGCACTTCTGTAAAATGTAAAAAAATCAAAGGGGGAGCCCCTTGGCAATTTGCAGGTTACCGACTGTAAACCGTTGGTTTATGGCACGGCAGCCTGCTTTTTCCGTTAAGGGCGGTATGCTGATGTTCTTCCCCCGTTATTTCAGGGAGTAATGCAATGGCTGAGACAATACTGAATCAAACACTGATAATGCTGATACTTATGCTCGTCGGAGCTGTCAGTGCAAAAGCAGGGCTGATAAGCTCCTCGGCAAATAAGGACTTGTCAGCATTCGTACTTCAGGTGGTAAATCCTGTCGTCATATTCATGTCGTATCAGACAGAGGTAAAGCCCGAGCTTGTGAAAAAGCTTCTGATCACATTCGGGCTGTCGGTGCTTGCAATGGCTGTGATGCTTGTGGGAGCATACCTGTTCGTCAGACCGAAAGAGGGCAGAAATACCGAAATAGAACGCTTTTCGTCAATATATTCAAATTGTGGATTTATGGGTATACCGCTTGTCAATGCACTGTTCGGAATGGAGGGCGTATTCTGCCTGACCGCCTTCATCACGGTTTTCAATCTGATGGTGTGGACTCACGGAGTCATACTCATTACAGGCGAAAAAGACGCAAAATCGGTACTGAAGGTGCTGCGCTCGCCGACGATGCTGGCTATCGGGCTCGGGCTGCTTTCGTTCTTCCTGAAAATAAGGCTGCCTGAGATACCGTCAAAGGCGTTCGGATTTGTTGCGGATATGAATACGCCGCTTGCCATGGTCGTTTCGGGCGTTACAATATCGGAGACACATCTGCTTGATACGGTGAAGAAGATAAGCGTGTATAAAGTGTGTTTCATAAAGTTGATTTTGCTTCCTTTTATACTAATTGTTGTATTATTGGCTGTTCCTGTCGATGAGCAGGTAAAGATGACGGTGCTTGTCGCCGCAGCGGCTCCGCCTGCCACAATGTGCACTCTTTTGTGCATTCGCAGCGGTAAGGATTCCCTGTATGCATCCGAGATTTTTGCTCTTGGAACTATACTATCTGTTATCACATTACCGATAGTAGTAGAATTTACGGAATTTTTAACAAAAATGATAAGTTAAATTTGTTGTTAACGCTGATTTTTAGAATTTTATCCAAAAAAGGTTTTATTTTTTTTTAATATGTGTTATACTAAATATACGAAAAGAAATACTTCCTTTACTATTGAACCGCAAGAGGAAGGAATGACTGCCCCCGGAACTGCCGATCGTTCCACAGACGTTCCTGTCCGAAATGTTATCATGAAAGAACGGAGTTTTACCTATGGAAAAAAGAGGAATCAGCAAGCTTGATCTCAAGAGACGCAACCGTATGCAGATACTTCGCGTCATCAGAGAATCAGGTCCAATTTCAAGAGTTGACGTGGCAAGTGCTCTCGAAATAACAAGAGCTGCTGTCACAATAATTACTAACGAGATGATCGAAGAGGGCGTTCTCGTTGAGATCGGCGAAGCACCGATCAATACGGAAAAGCTCCAGAAGGGCAGAAGAAAGATCCTTATCGACATCAACGTTAACAGCCGTTTTGCACTCGGCGCAACAGTTGATGAGAAGGAAGTCAGCATCGGTCTTACAAATCTCAATTCCGAGGTGCTTGACAAGTCAAGCATGATAATCGATGAGAGGACCACAAGCAAGGACATCATCAACTACATAATCAAGGCAAGCAATACCATGATCGAGAACAGTGCCCTTACAAAGGACAAGATACTCGGCCTTGGCGTTGGTGTAGTTCCGTCCATGTGGGGCAAGCTGAAAATATTCTACAAGGACGGCGTGCTCGATTTCACGAACTTTATCGAGAAGCTTTCGGGAAGTCTTGACATTGACATACACTGCGGCAATGCGATAGGTCTCATGGCTCTTGCAAGCAATGATTTCAGAACGCAGAACGGCTATCAGACAAATACCGCTTTCCTGCATAACGGAAATCAGGTCAACCTCGCTATTGTTAACAAGAATGAGCTTTCAAACGATTATATCTCCTATACATCAATGATAGAAAAATATATCGTAAGTCCGAACGGACGTGCCTACGAAGGCTATCCTAACGGCTCCGTAAAGGCTGAGCTTTCAAGATCGGCAATGCTTTCAGCTTTTTATGAGATCTATTCCAAGGACAAGACTCCTGTGCTCTATGAGCTTACAGAGGGTGACAAGTCCAGAATAAACACCGATAATGTCTTTATGTCACTTATGAGAGGTGAAGAGCCGGTAAAGAACCTTGTTGACGATATCATCGCAAAGTACACCGTTCTGGTGAACAATCTGTCCATCAGTCACTTTGCAAAGAAGATCGTTCTTCACAATTACAAGCTCAACGAGAAGCAGTTTGACTATGTTAAGCGTGAGATGATACGTCTTGTCAGCGAGGACATTGCTGACAGAGTCGTTCTCAGCAAGCTTGACGGAAAGAACAACTTCCTCGGCGGCTGTGCGCTCATTATTCAGGACAACTTCTACACAAAGGGCGGTATGCAGTAAGCTGATACCGGACAAAAAATCAAGCGTCAGGTCCTTGACCTGACGCTTTTTTCGTTTATACTCCGCAGTCCTCATAATCCTTCCACTTTTCAAAGTAGAGTTTGTTACTCCAGCTCTTATAGAGTATATAGAGTATCGAGCTGACTGCGATAAATATTGCTCCCACTATCGGCAGGAACATACGAAGCACCTTATTGGGATTGATCTCCTCATCTGCTTTTTTATTCTTACTCATAACCATTCACCTTTATTCAGCATCGGGCGATGCATTGTCAACGGGAGCAGCTTCGGGAGTGATCTCCTCGGGAGCGGCATTGCCGTTCATTTCTGCGATGAGTCTCTGGAGCTCTGCATCGACCTTGGCATCGTTTTCTATCTGTGCAAACTGCTGCTGGAGGTCGTCCTGCTGTACGCCTGCTATTTCGGTGAAAGCATCAGCTTCGGCTTCCTTCTGCTGTACCTTTTCCTCCATGCGTGTAAGCTTTTCAAAAGCGCCCTTGCCGTCGAAATTGCCCTGCGACTGAGCAAGCTGCTTTTTTGTGTCAGCCATCTGAGCGCGTGCGATAAGCATTGCCTGACGTGATTTTGCTTCTTCGAGCTTAGCCTTGAGAAGCTCTACCTGATCTCCGATAGCATCGGTCTGAGTAGAGATGGAATCGAACATTTCCTTATAGCTTGCAACTTCCTCGTCAGCCTTTACCTTTCTGGAGAGAGCTTCTTTGGCGAGATCCTGTTCGCCTCTTGCAAGAGCAGCTCTTGCCTTGTTCTCCCAGTTAGAGGAAACCGACACGGCCTCCTTGTACTTCGTTTCAGCGAGACGCTCACTTGCCTTAGCCTTACCGTAATTCTGAGTAGCTCTTGTAAGTTCTTTCTGCATATCGGCGATTATCTGCTTGACCATTTTTTCAGGATCTTCAGCCTTATCGATAATGTCGTTGATGTTTGCTTTGAGCAGATCGCCCAATCTTGCAAATACACCCATTTATTTCATCCTCCTTCTGATGGTAAAAAATACGCGGCGCGGAAAGTATCGTGCGCCGCTGTAATAATTATAGAATAAAACCAAAGGTTTGTCAAGTATATTTATCAAGTCTGAAAAAAGGATTCAGCCTGTAATATCTATGACGTCAATTTCCGACACGGTACCTGTTTTGAACGGGATAGCCCAGCCTGAGATACCGCTTGTTACGATAAAATCAGTGCCTTTTCTGTGCGTGTGACCGTAAAGACTGTCATTCGCGCCGATCAGAAGTCCTATCTGCCCTGCCGGTATAAGCGGTCCGCCGTGTGTATGACCTGAGAGGACGAGATCGGCTCCTGCATCTGCTTCTGCGTCGTAGTCGTTCGGCTGGTGGTCGATGACGAGCTTATACCGCGAGCCGTCAAGGCTGTCCAACAGTTCGGACGCAGTTTTGCGCTGTTCGTTGCCGCGGTCGTATCTGCCCGTGATATACAGGTGTTCACCGAGCGGTACGGTTTCGTCTTTAAGGAAGGTGATACCGTTATCTGTAAGTGCCCGTTCGAGGTCGTCGGGTGAATAGTCGCGGAGACTGTCGGGATAGTATCCGAGATCGTGATTGCCGAGCGTGTAGAACACGCCGTATTTAGGCTCAAGTGTGCTGAGAGCCTCACAGGCACGTTCGATGTCTGCTTTTTTAGAGCTGTCGTCAGCAAAGTCTCCTGCAATGACGACAATGTCAGGTTCAAGACTGCGTATGCGTTCAACCTGTTCAGCGAAGCCGTCACCGTCGAGAGTTATGCCGAGGTGTGAATCTGCTATCATCACAATACGGACATCCTCGCCGATATTCTTATCGGTGTGCAGTGCGAAATTCGTAATATATATGTGGTGAGCGAAATACCAGCCGAAAGCAAGGTATACCGCTGTTATCACGAGTGCGGCTGCTCCAGCGAAATTGCGCTCCGATTTCTTGCCGCGGAGCTTGCGGATGACCGAGGCAATGAGATCGCAGACCAGCCATATAATGAAGAGGTGTATCATCACAACTGCCGCAGTCCAGAGATTGAATACTGCCCATGCTCCGCAGACAACTGCCGCTGCGGCTGCCGCGAGCAGCCACGAAAGGAACTTGCGCTTTTCTCCGAGCTTTCTTATGAAGCTGAATCTGTGAAAGCCGCAGATGATATAGACTGCTCCCGATACAGCAAAAAGCAGCACGGCAGCAGATATCACCAGCCACATATTATTCTGCGATGACTTCCTTTATTGCCGTGAGCAGCTCATCATAGCTCTCAAATGCAGGGAACTGAGGGTAGTCCTTCTTGATCTGTTCCGTGCTGCGGAAAAGGAAGCCTGCCTTGCTTGCCTGTATCATGCCGAGGTCGTTGAAGCTGTCACCGCTTGCAATAGTCTCAAAGCCTATTGACTGGAGTGCCTTTACTGTGGTGAGCTTGGACTGCTCACATCTCATTTTGAAGCCTGTGATCTCGCCGTTCGGAGCGACTTCAAGTGAGTTGCAGAAGATACTGGGCATTCCGAGCTTCTTCATGAGAGGAGCCGCAAACTGTGTGAATGTATCGCTGATGATAACTACCTGACAGAGTGAGCGAAGCTCGTCAAGGAACTCTTTTGCGCCTTCCATGGGTTCGATCTTTGCGATAGTATCCTGTATTTCCTTGAGTCCGAGACCGTGCTCCTTGAGTACGCCTATGCGCCATTTCATGAGCTTGTCGTAGTCGGGCTCATCGCGTGTTGTGCGTTTGAGCTCGGGGATGCCGCTTGCCTCTGCAAACGCTATCCATATTTCGGGAACGAGTACGCCTTCGAGGTCGAGGCAGGTGATATACATTGACATGGATGATTCCTCCGCTGTGTTTGATTTAACATCATTATGGGATATGCTCTGTGATCTGCTCAGGCAAAGAGCCTGAACGATCAATAATTGATGCCATACGTTCATTATATCACACCGCATCGGAAATAGCAAGACTCAGCGGACATTCTTTCGGTGAAAGAGTGCTGTGATATGGTTGAAATCGGCTTGCGGATATGCTATAATGGAAATGAAATGCAAAAGAAATGCAGACGGATTAAGTTTATTTTAAGCATGAACATTTATAATCAGCTATAATGAGAATGATAGTATTGAATATTAATGATAAGGAGTATGATAACAATGAACGATCTCAGAAAAAAGAAAATGCTTGCGGTGCTTTCTTCTGCAGCTTTGCTCACCGGAATGCTTCCTGCGGCGACAACTGCGGTACAGGCTGCCGATACTGGAAATGTCAGCAAGATCATAGGTGATGTCAACAATGACAGCAAGGTAACTGTTGCCGATGCAGTTGCTATCCTCCAGTATATCGCAAACAAGGACAAGTACAGCATCACAGGACAGGCTCTCAGCAATGCCGATGTCTACAACCGCGGCGATGGTGTAACGGCAAGAGATGCTCTTTCTATCCAGCGTCTTGATGCAAAGGTCATCACTTCGCTCCCCGAGTCGGTCATGGAGACCTCCTCAACAACATCATCTGCCGTTACCACGACAGCAACTACTGCAACTACATCTGCTACGGCAACAAAGACCACAACAACAGCGACCTCTGCTGTAACTACTGCTTCGACCTCAGCGACAGCCCCTGTTGCCGACATCACATATATCCACCTCAAGGGCGATACTGCATCGGTTATTGGTGAGCACGCCAAGGTCAGCGGCTCGGTCATCACTATCGACCATTCAGGCACATATTACGTTGACGGCAAGCTCGATAACGGACAGATAGAGGTCAATGTTGCAGACGAGAAGGCGGATCCCGAGACGGTCAAGATCTATCTCAACGGTGCGAGCATAACAGGAAAGAATGCTCCTGCACTGCTCATCACAAATGCTGAAAATACGTCTGTCAATATAGTTGACGGAACTGAGAATACAATAACCGACGGCACGGAGGCTTATGCAGGGGACAGTCTCGGCACAGCAGTTATCGAGGCAAAGGACGACATTACCATAAAGGGCGGCGACCTCGGTACAGGCGTACTCAATATTACTGCAAACACTCAGGATGCTGTCTCATGCAACAATGATATAAAGTTCAACGGCGGTGTTGTGAAGATAACGACTCTCAACTCTGAAGATAAGACCGATGCTGTAAAAGGCAAGAGCTCTGTCACTGTCAAGGACGGTACTCTTTTCATTGAGGCAGAGGGCGACGGTATCAAGTCGAGCAAGGGCAGTGTTGCCGTATCTGGCGGTTCTGTTTCAATAAAGGCAGGCAATGACGCGATACAGTCGGGAACGTCGATAGACATAAGCGGCGGTACTGTGATAGCTGGCGGCGACCGCGGACTTACAGGCGGTACTGCATTAAACATCACAGGCGGCGAAGTCTATGCAACTGCTACTGACAATCAGGTGGACAAGGCTCTCCTCGAAGGTTCGACACGCACAATAGCACTCCTCAACTGCATCGACGACACGACCAACGAGAAGGACGGAACATGGAAAAAGGCAAACGTTCTCTCGCCAAGCAGGAACTTTGACCTTGAGTTTACCAAGAAGTACAAGTATGTGCTTATCAGCACCTCCGAGATGAATGGTGCGAAGTCATGTACATTCTGGAATCTCAGCAATGATGCTCTCGCAACTCATACCGACGGCAAGCAGACACAGTTCCAGCTCGGCGGAATAAATGTGTTCGAGAACGTTGATCCCTCGGGCGGAAAGTCAAATACAAATCCCGATACTCCGAGACCGCCTGAGTCTTCCGATGAATCGTCTGACACAATGAGCATAAAGCTGAACGGCTCAAGCATCACGACAGATGCTCCCTCAGATGTTGCATCCGTCAGTAATGGCGTGCTTACGATCAAAAATGAAGCAGTATTTGCAATAACAGGAGAAGCAAAGGACGTACAGATCGTTGTTGACGTTGATAAGGAAGCGTATCCCGATGCTGTTGTTGAGCTTGACTTCATGGGAGCAAGCATCACAAATTCTGCTACTGCTCCGATCTTTGTCAATTCGATCGGAGACGAGGTACAGATAGTTGCAAAGGCAGGTACGGAAAATACTATCTCTGACGGCACGACACATTCTCAGACATATACCGGCAGCGACGGAGCTTCCGAAGCTGTTGAGGGTGCGATCTTTTCGCGCGACGACATCAAATTCAAGGGAAACGGAACACTGAATGTCAATGGCAATCAGGACGATGCTGTCGTATGCAAGAATGATATCAAAATATACAACGGCACACTGAATATCAACGCAGAAGATGACGGAATACGCGGCAAGGACAGTATCACGATCGGTAATTCCGAGAAGTCGGACGGCTCTGCGGCTGACAACTCGGGGCTGAAGCTTACTGTAAAGGCAAAGTCAGGAGACGGTATCAAGTCAACGGCGACTGATACTGCTGACGACAAGGCATACGGCATTGTTACGATAAACGGCGGCACGATCGATATTACTGCCAATCTTGATGGCATTCAGGCGGAGCAGAATTTCGTGATGAATGGCGGCGACCTGAAGATATATACCTATCAGGGCAGTGCGTATACGGGAAGCGGTACAACCGGCGGCATGACAGGCGGATTCGGCGGCTTCGGCGGAGGACGCGGCGGCTTCGGAGGAATGGACGGCAATTCAAGCAAGCCTGACGTTTCCGCAAAGGGCATAAAGGCAGTCGGAATATATGACGAAGCAGGCACCACATGGCAGAGTAAGGGCAATATCACCATAAACGGCGGCAACATAAGCATTGATGCCTCGGACGACTGCATACACTGCGGCGGTGATATGAACCTGATCGGCGGCGTGTATACTCTTGCGTCTGCTGATGACGGCATACACAGCGACCACAATCTCGTTATCGGTAAGGGCAGTGCATCGACCTATGATGATATAAAAATCAGCGTTACCAAGGCTTATGAGGGCGTGGAGGCTCTGAACATCACGCAGAACAGCGGCACGGTGCTTGTTACCTGCACCGATGACGGCTTTAACGCTGCCGGCGGAAATGACGGCTCGGGCAACAGACCCGGCAGAAATCCGTGGGGACAGGGCGGCTGGAGCTTTCAGCCGACGACCTCCGAGAGCAATATCTGTATGACATTCAACGGTGGTCTTGCACTTGCAAATGTTTCGGACGGTGACCACGACGGCTTTGACTCAAACGGCAGTATCAAGCTCAACGGCGGTATTCAGGTATCAAACGGCAACGAGCCTTTTGACTGCGGCGACGGCGGCGGATACTCCGTAAGTGCGAACGGCTCGACATGGCTCAGCTACTACGGCTCGACAATGGGCGACAGCCTCAGGAGCTATGCTTCTGTTTCTGTATCTGCAAGTCCTGCGGCAGGTACGCGTATATCTCTTGTCGGCAGTGACGGCGGAGTTATCGCATCGTTTATGCGCGGACAGAAGAATGTCTCCAAATTCTACGCAGGCGGCACGAATACAACGGGTGCATCATACTACACAGGCGGTACGGTATCAGGCGGTACAGAGCTTATTGAAGGCGATGGCCACGGCGTTATCGTCGGCGGTAAGCTTTCGGGCGGCACCAAGACGTG
>JAKSQV010000021.1 GCA_024403935.1 Ruminococcus sp.
CCATAAATGTTGTGCTTCTGATGTGGTCGGTAATAACACGGAGGGAAACATCCGTCTTGCTGTCTGCCTTGTACTCAACACCTGCAATGCGTGTTATATGCTTCATGATGTTCTGTACTGTATCTACCTCGAAGATGTTGTCAACATTCTGCATCACGCAGGCAAGACGCTCAAGTCCCATACCCGTGTCGATGTTCTTGTTCTTCATCTCGGCATAATGTCCCTCACCGTCGCTGTCGAACTGGCTGAATACGAGGTTCCATATCTCGATTATATTATCCTTATCGCCCTCAGCCTCGAAGCCTGCTCTGTCGAGCTTTCTGTTATCGCCGACTCTGTCAAAATGTATCTCGGAGCAAGGACCGCAGGGACCTGAACCATGTTCCCAGAAATTGTCCTTCTTGCCGAGACGGATTATCCTGTCGTGAGGGATGCCTATCTTGTTCTCCCAGATCTGCTCAGCTTCGTCATCACTTTCGTATATTGTGATCCAGAGACGTCCGGCAGGTATTTCAAGCACCTTTGTCAGGAACTCCCATGCCCACTCAACTGCCTCATTCTTGAAATAATCGCCGAATGAGAAGTTACCGAGCATTTCAAAATATGTACCGTGACGTGCAGTCTTGCCGACACTCTCGATGTCGGGGGTTCTGATACACTTCTGGCAGGTAGTCACTCTCACATTCGGAGGTGTAGCCTGTCCGAGGAAGAATTTCTTAAGCGGAGCCATACCGGAATTGATGAGCAGGAGGCTCTTGTCTCCCTGCGGTACGAGCGATGCGCTCGCCATTCTCGTATGATTCTTGCTCTCAAAGAACGAAAGATACTTTTCACGTAAGTCATTAAGACCTGTCCACTGCATAATGATTACTCCTTTTACAATAATTTTCCGGGACAAAATATAAAAAGCCCCGCCGCCAAATGGGACGAAGGCTCTCGTGGTACCACCCAAATTCAAAGGAACATATCATTCCTTCCTCATTCATCCTTAACGCGGAAGCACGCCGCAGTTTCCTGCGGAGACTCGGGGCAAGCACCTGCTGTACGTCTGAAAGCTCACACCTGCCGCTTTCTCTCTGAAAGACGCGAAAAAACAGTCAATCCCGTCAACGCCATACAAATATATTATATTATAGTACCACTTAAAAGTCAAGAGCTTTTCAGCAATTTATCTCTCTATCTGCATTATCCCGTCAACTATACGGGCGAATACAGGTGCGGCTGAATCGTTGCCATAGCCGCCGTCCTCAACAAGAACTGTGACAGCATAGGTCGGAGAGCTTGACGGGAAAAATCCCGTTATCCACGCATGGCAAAGCTCCTCGCCGTCACTGTCAAATCTTCCCGTCTGAGCAGTTGAAGTCTTGGCTCCTGCACGGATAAGCTTTGGACACGCGTTTGAATCCTCATTGAGATATACAGCTTCTATCATCATCCTGCGAAGCTCAGCGGATGTTTCCTCACTCATGACACGGGAACAGCGCGGCGGCTTTTCGTTTCCGACAGTTTCACCGTCGACCGTGATACCGCGCATTATTGCAAGCTGTGGCAGCTCGCCGCCGTTTGCTATGGCACAGGTCATGGCATTTACCTGTAATGGTGTTGCAGTAAGTCTCCCCTGCCCGAACGAAAAATTTGCAAGCTCCGCTGGTACAAGAAGTTCTTTCTCTGTGGGCAGTACTCCTCCTGAAGCTGTCATTCCGGCCCAGAGGTATATCTCCCGTCCGAAGCCGAACTCCGCTGCAAGAGAGCGGTATTTCTGCGTATCAAGGAGCTGACTGAGCGCAATGAAGTAGGTGTTGCAGGAATTGATGATAGCCTCAGACATTCCCTGCACTCCATGACCGTCAGACTTGTGGCAGTGAAACACCTGTCCACCTACATTGATGCTTCCCGAACAGTCATGTACAAAGCCTCCGAGCTCCTCATTGATACCTTCACAGGCTGTGACAAGCTTGAATACAGAACCGACGCTGTACGAATACAAAGCCCTGTTTATGAGCGGACTTTTTTCATCATCCAAAGCCGCCCCGATATTCTCTGTGCTGAAACAAGGGAAGCTTGCCAATGCAAGTATGTCTCCGCTTTCAACGTCCGTAACTACTATTGCCCCTTTTTCAATACTGTCCCCTGCGTTCTCACATATCTGCTGTATTCCTGCATCAATGGTCGTGACAGCACCGTTTTTCTCCTTGCTGCTGCGGATAACGTCCTTCCCGGCTCCTATCAGGATATTCCCGAAGCCGTCCGTTGAATAGGTTACACTGTTTTCAGTATTGCCGCCCCGAAGAATACGGTCGTAGGCATACTCAAGCCCTGAAGCTCCCCTGCCCTCCGACAGATACCCCACAACGTGCGGAGCAAGTGTATCATCGCTGCAATGTACCGGAATATCAAAAAAGGTAAGACCTTCCTGCTCCTCACCGCGGCGCACACATCTGAACGCAAAAGCCTTGCCATCCGCATACTTCTCCCTTAATGCGGATTTATCCTCTGCATACTCATACAGCTCGTCAAGGCTTACTGCCGATGGCACGGCAACTGCAATGACCGAGTTTTCCGCATTCGTGAGCGGCACAAAATTACGGTCAAATATCGTACCCTCCGTATCGCCTGCGTTTATTTTTATGAACGAGCTTTCCTCGGCTGCACGGACATATTCATGCTTCTGAGCAAGTTTAAGGTAGTTGCACACAAGTACCGTGAACATCAGAAAAAATGCTGCTGTAAGGATAAGTATTCCGTATTCCGAACGTCTGCGCAAAAAAATCACCTCACAGCTATTATACCGCTGTGAGGTGATTATATACCTGAATGTCTACGGATATGAAGTACTATTCAAGAACGAGTGTAAACGGTCCGTCATTGACGAGTTCTACTTTCATATCAGCACCGAATATGCCTGTTTCAACGTGCTTGCCCTTGCTTCGGCAGTATTCGGCAAAATAGCTGTACAGCCTCTCCGCTTCGTCAGGTTTTCCTGCCTGTATGAAATTCGGGCGGTTGCCCTTCCGACAGTCGGCATAGAGTGTGAACTGCGATACCACAAGCAGTTCTCCGCCGACATCTGAAAGCGAGAGGTTTATCTTATCATTCTCATCGGGGAATATCCGCAGATTTATCATCTTGTCTGCAAGCCTGCGGCAATCCTCCTCCGTGTCATCCTGTCCGACTCCGAGCAGTACAAGGTATCCTCTGCCTATTCGTCCTGTAACCTCTCCGTCAACCGTTACGCTCGCGGAGGCGACTCTCTGCAAAACGATACGCACGGCTTACTTCCTTACAATCTCCATCTCGAACGGTTTAAGCTCAAGCATATCCTTACCGATCGAGGATATCATGCTGTACATCGGCTTTGGAAGCGGTATTGTCTTGGGCTTGTCGGAGTTATTGAAGAAGCAGATGTACTCATCTCTGCCGTTGGTGCGTGTTGTTACCTCAATGCCGTGCGAAAGTCCCTTGAGCTTCGGGATACCCGTCTGCATCATCAGATTTGAAGCAAAGCTCTCATAGAAATCCGACTTGCATACCGTACCTACATAGTATGCAACGCCGTTGCAGTATCTGTTCATCGTAACAGCAGGGATACAGCGATAGTAACCATCATTGTATTCAGCATAAGCCTTTGCCGTAGTTGGCTGGAGAATATCGCACCACTGACTGCACTTGAACTCATTGCCTGCAAAGTCACGGATGACCTGCGTTTCATTGCCTATCGGATCGTACTCAGTGATCTCCGCGCCGACAAGTTCCTTGAACACCGTGGGGAGCGTGTCCATGATGCAGTTGTTATTATCGTCCTTGACACCGCTCCTTGTAGTCAGTACAAGTGTACCGCCGTTGATAACATATCGGTAAAGATTCTCAGTAACAGACTTCATATTGACATAGAGCGACGGTGCAACAACAAGCTTATAGTGTGTAAGATCAGTCTCAGGTGAGACAACGTCGATATTTGCACCGTAATGCGTGAATGCAGAATGGAACGCCTTGAGCTGTTCAAGATAATAGAAGCCGTCGACCTGCGGCTGGATCTTGAATGCCGCATCTGCCTCGGGTGAATACAATATCGCAATATCAGAGATGATCTCCGTATTATCAAGAATACTGAGCTGTGACACGCTCTTGCAAAGCTCGGAGAACTCGAGGAAGCGTCTGTTGGGGACATTGCTGTGATCGAGTATGCCGTGTGAATGCATCTCCGCACCCGTAAGCGCAGTGCGCCAGCGGAAATGGAGCACGGTATCGGCTCCGTGAGCGAACGCCTGCAAAGCGTATCCCTTTATCTGTCCCGGACGAGGTGCAGGAGACATCGGTGCCCAGCTTCCTGTAGGACCGCTGAGCTGTTCCATTACCCAGAAACGCTTCTCCTTGACACCTCGCATGAGGTCGAGGTGGAAGGCATGAGAGTAATACTGATCAGGATCATCAGGTATGCGGATAGGCGGATAGTTATCGTATGAGACAAAATCCATGAAATCAAACAGCTTGTAGAAATCGGGAGTGTTCTCACAGAACCACGTATTCGTTGTTATCGGCACCTTGGCATCCTCAAGCTTTATCGTACGCATCAGGTCATTCAGATAACCTGAAACGCTGTCATTGCAGAAACGGTACCAATCAAGTGAGAGCGCTGGATTCTGCCACGGCTTGGGATAGGCGTTCGGAGGAAGTATCTGCTCGAAAGAGCTGTACTCTCCGCTCCAGACGCTTGTGCCGAAGGAGCTGTTCACTCCGTCAAGATCGCCGTATTTCTCCCTGAGCCATTCTCTGAACATCGACTTGCAGACATCACAGGTGCAGTTATATGCTTCGAGCTCATTATCTATCTGCCACGCCGCAATTGCGGGATTTCCCGCATAGTGACGTATCATCTGCTCTGTTATGCGCTTTGCGTAGAAACGGAATGTCGGCGAATTGACACAGCGATGAGCACGTATTCCTGTCTGTATCCTCCTGCCGTCAGCTCCTACCTGTACTATCTCGGGATGAGCTTCATACAGCCACAAAGGTGGACAGTTTGTCGGGGTACAAAGCACAGTGCCTATAGCATAACGTGAGAAAATGCTGATAACGTCATCAAGCCATGCAAAATCAAATGTACCATCACTCGGTTCGAGCCTTGACCATGCAAATTCGGCAACGCGTATCAGCTTCACGCCTGTTCTTGCCATAGTCTCAGCATCCTTTTCCCACATATCCCTGCTCCACTGTTCGGGATAGTAATCAACGCCTATTTTCATGCCATACCTCCTGTTATACCATATATTCTATAATCTGACAATTCTCCATGAACCAGCCGCTGAACTCCGCAGCAGACATATCATGGAAATAGGTCTCTATTACACGGCAGACTCCGCCATGACTTACTATCAGGACGTTTTTGCCGCTATATTCTGTAATAATATCATCAAGTGCGGAATAGACTCTGTGGGCAAGCTGCATCAGCGACTCGCCTGTCCTGCCCATACGCACACCGAATTCGATCTTGTTTACAGCAAAGCCTTCGGTATATCGCGGCTTGCCCTCAAACTCGCCGTAATCCCACTCACGCAGACGTTCATCAGTCACCACAGAAAGACTGCATTTCTCTGCAACAGCTTTCGCAGTAGACTGAGCTCTCAGCATTGGTGAAGCAATGATTACATCAACATCTCCAAGCTCTGTCACCTTCTCTGCAAGAGCCTCTGCCTGAGCAGTTCCCGTTTCATTGAGAGGAATATCTGTAATACCGAGTATCAGGTCAAGTCTGTTATATTCAGTCTGTCCGTGACGCGCAGAGTATATCTTCATATCTCTGCCGCCTTTCGTATCTCGGCTTCGGCATTCTCAAGCATGAGAGCACTCGGACTGTCACCGCCCATGATGCGTGCTATCTCGGATACTCTGCCTTCAAATCCAAGCTGTGAAACGCTTGTCTCAGTACGGTCACCGACTACCTTTTTCTCTATCATCAGATGGTCATCCGCCATAACTGCTATCTGTGACAGATGCGTCACACATATAACCTGTCTGACCTTACCTATCTGACGGAGCTTTATACCTATTTTCTGAGCTGCCTTTCCACTTACTCCCGTATCTATCTCGTCAAATATCATTGTCGGGATGCTGTCCTTGTCAGCAATTACGCTTTTGAGTGCGAGCATAATGCGCGAAAGCTCACCGCCTGATGCTATCTTTGAGATAGGCTTAGGCTCTTCGCCTTTGTTCGCGGAGATAAGGAACTCCACATTATCCATGCCGTTTACCGTAAGTTTCCCCTTCTCATGCTGCACCTGAATAACGACGCCTTCCATATTAAGGAATTCGAGTTCAGCAGTTACACGCTCGGTAAAGCGTGCCGCAACGTCTTCACGGTAATTATACAGTGTCTTGGCCTGCTCCGTTACTTCATGCAGAAGCGATTCGCGTTCCTTTGTCAGAGCAGCTATCTCATCGCTGCAGCCTTCAAGTGCGGACATCTCGCTGCACGCCTCATCATACATTCTGACAAGTCCTTCGCAGTCAGTCGCGTACTTACGCTTTAGCTTATTGATCGTGCCGAGCCGCTCGGCTATCTCGTCGAGACGCTGACCGTCAAGCTCTATTTTATCCGCAGCACGTTCAAGCTCCGAGGCAATATCGGCAAGCTCTATCTCTGCCGCAGAGAGCCGCTCATACAGCGATGCCAGACTTTTGCTGCTGTCCGTAAACGCTGCAAGCTCCATCTCCGCAGATGAGATCAGCTCATTGGCTGCACTCTCGCCTGTTATCGCAGAAGCTGCGCTGTTTATGGCGATTATGGTTTTCTGCGCATTCTTTGCGGTCTCATATTCGTTTTCAAGTTCGTCGTCCTCTCCGACAGTAAGACCGAGCCCTCCGATGTCTTCGATGATCTCGTTCAGAGTACGCGTCCTTTCGAGACGTATCTGCTCTTTTTTCTTCAGCTCACCAAGCGTACGCGCTGTCTGCTGAAGCTTCCTGAAGCTGACTCTGTACGCAGAAAGAGCGATATCGTCGCCTCCGAAGTCGTCGAGTATCTGAAGATGCTTCTCGCTGTCGAGAAGTATCTGATTGTCATGCTGACCGTGTATATTTATGAGAAGCGCGCCTATTTCCCTGAGCAGTGAGACCGAAGCCGTCCTGTCATTGATACGTGCTACGCTTCCGCCGTCCGAGCTTATCTCCCTCGTTACCGTTATCTGATCGTCATCGTGTTCAAAGCCGAGCTCGTCAAGCTTATTTTTCACCTCTGACGGAAGCTCAGTGAACAGCGCAGTGATAACAGCTTTGTCACAGCCTGTGCGGACGATCTCCTTGCTGCTTCGCTGACCGAGCACAGCATTGATACCGTTGATAAGGATGGATTTTCCCGCTCCTGTCTCGCCTGTAAAGATATTAAGTCCGCTGCCCAGCGGTATGACCGCCTCTCTGATGACGGCAAGATTCCTGATATAGATTTCCTTCAACATCTGGGTGCTACACTACCTTCCGGGGAAAACCTCACTCTTGAATTTTTTGCAGAGCTTCTTTGCATCCGACTCTGTCCGCATGAGAATGAATATCGTATCATCACCTGCGATCGTACCTACGATCCCCTCATGGTTGGCAGAGTCGATAGCGGCACACGTTCCCTGAGCCATACCTGCATGGCATTTCAGTACTATTGTGTTCATCGCATAATCGACCGATACGACCGATTCTGAAAATATGCTTTTCTCAGCAACTGCTGCTGCGGGAAGCATATACCTGTATACGCCGTGCTCATCTCGCTGCTTTACAAGCGAGAGCTGCTGTATATCCCGTGAAATGGTCGCCTGAGTGGTAATTATCCCTTTTTCGGCAAGACATTGTATCAGCATCTCCTGCGTGGCTACGGACTTACTGTTTATTATTTCGAGTATTGCATCATGTCTGCGGTTTTTCATAAGCTACTCCGTTGATATGTTTGATCGGGAACACACTTGCTGTTATGACAGTATCCTATTTCAATGGACGGCAAAGCTTTCTGCAAAGCGATTCATGGAATGAATTTCCGATGAGATCAACGAAACGAAGCTTGCTTTGTCCGCGCATTATCTCAACAGATTCGCCCTCTGCGAGCTGCTTTTTTATTTCACCGTCAACGCTTATGACTATCGGATCACGGAAAGTCCTGTCTGTCAGCGTGAGTCTCCTGTCCGCGGAAAAAAGAGTTGTCCTCGAAAAAAGAGTATGCGGACATATCAGTGTCATCTCGATACATTCGAGATCAGGCTCGATAACCGGACCTCCTGCCGAAAGAGCGTATGCAGTGGAGCCTGAAGGAGTGCTGAATAATACTCCGTCCGCTCTGTATTTACCGATCAGATATTCATCTGATAATATGTCAAAGTCACTTATCCTGAAGCCTGCCGAACGTGCCGACACCTCATTGAGTGCGGTATAGGTAACATCTCCGTTCTCGCCGTGAGTTATGACATCTATTGTCATGCGCTCCGAAACAGTATACTCACCGACAGTGAGAAGTGCGAGCTTATCAAGCTGGTCTGCTTCAAGACCTGCCATAAATCCAAGAGTTCCCGTATTTATACCGAGCATCTTGGTATCTGTACCCATAAGATGCTTTGCACACCGCAGTATCGTGCCGTCTCCGCCGATAGCTATCACTATATCGGCAGTTTTGACCGAAGTATCTATATCTTCAAATGTAACAAAATGCTTATCCTTGAATTCTTCAATGAATTCTCCGCTGACGCATACCTCTATGCCCTCTCTGTTGAGAACATCACAGGTCTCACGCGCACAGCTCAGCGCATTCTTCTTCTGAAAATTCGGATACAGTACGGCTTTCATTCTTTCCTCCTGTCAGAGTACGGCAAACGCCTCATCGACTGTTTTCCTGAAATCACATGGTGAGGACGCCTTCTCTGTTTTTATAAGTTCTATCAGATATTCAATATTACCGCTTCCGCCTCGCACAGGCGAAAACGTACAGCTCACAACACTCAGACCGATGAGCGCGGCAAAGCTGTCTGTTTCGCGGAGTATTCTCTCGTGGACCTTTCTGTCCTTTACGACTCCGCGCTTGCCTATATCGCTCCTGCCTGCTTCAAACTGCGGCTTTACAAGTACCGCTGCACATCCCTTGTCACTGAGGAGCTCATATACCTTCGGCAGTATCTTCGTAAGTGAGATGAACGATACGTCCACACTGACAAAATCCGCATGACCGCCTATCATCTCAGGCGTAATATTACGTATATCGGTGCCCTCCATATTTACTACACGGCTGTCGCTGCGCAGACTTTCCGCGAGCTGTCCGTGTCCGACATCCACAGCGTATACCTTCTCAGCTCCGTGCATGAGCATATACTCCGTGAATCCTCCTGTTGAAGCACCGATGTCAAGGCAGACCTTACCGCTGAAATCAAGTCCGAACTCAAGTGCTGCTTTTTCGAGCTTGAGTGCGCCTCTGCCTACATATATCTCCTTCTCCGATGAAGCTATACAGTCTTCAGCAGATACCTCATCGGAAGCTTTTTTTGCTGTTTTTCCGTTAACTGTGACAGCTCCCGCTTTTATCATTTCTTTAGCACGTTCCCTGCTCCTTGCAAGACCGCGCGCTACGAGCTCCGAATCAAGCCTTGCCATCTTCTCTGCTCCTCTTACAGGTATACTCTGCCATTTTCTCGGCTGTCATTCCGAGATGGCTGAGTGCAGATACTACCGACGCCTGCTTTATAAAGCCGTCGGCTGTCACGCGGCTGTAATCGCCGCTGTAATGCTCCTCCATAAGAAGATCGCCGTATTTGCCCGAAATACCGCCCTGACGCTCTGCTTCCTCAAAAAAGACGATTCGTTTGTATTTTTTGATCTCAGATATAATGTTATCGGAAATGGGAAATATTTCCGTGAGCTTTAAGACATCACAGGCAATACCTTTGTCTGAAAGAATACCCTGAGCCTTGTATGCTTCGTTATACAGTCTGCCATAGGTTATGATAAGGGTATCGCTGTTTTCGCTGCGACGATAGATATGATCGGTACAGATGTCCTCTTGTCCGAAGCTGACTTTTTCCGCTCCGCGGGGATAACGCACTGCAACAAGTCCTTTGTTTTCATAGACTGCTTTTCTCATACACAGCCTCAGTTCCTCATAGCACGAAGGCGAATATATGACTGTATCGGGTATTGATGAAAGGATAGCGACATCAAAGAGTCCCTGATGTGTTTCACCATCCTCACCGACTATACCTGCGCGGTCAACTCCGAGCACAACATGGAGTCCGCCGATAGCAACATCGTGTACAAGCTGGTCATAGGCACGCTGAAGGAAAGTCGAATATACCGCAAATACAGGGATCTGCCCCATTGAAGCAAGTCCGCCTGCAAAGGTGACAGCGTGCTGCTCTGCGATACCGACATCATAGAAGCGTTCAGGATAATGCTTGCTGAAATACTGCAGACCTGTACCGTATTTCATAGCCGCAGTAATAGCACAGATCCGTTCGTCCTTTTCGCCGAGAGCAACAAGCTCCTTGCCGAATGCAGTTGAATAGCTGTCGCTTGCAGCGACCTCGGGGTTTCCTGTCTCTATGTCAAATCTTGATATACCGTGATATTCACCGGGGTTTTTCTCAGCAGGAAGATATCCCTTTCCTTTGGTGGTCTTAACGTGTATGAAAACAGGCTCATGATAGCTCTTTGCCATGTGCATCACCTGTTCAAGCTCGGTCAGGCTGTGTCCGTTGACGGGACCGAGATAAATGAAGCCCATATCCTCAAACATTGTGCGCTCAAGAATAGTGGATTTGATCGAGTCCTTGGCGACCTTCATACCCTTTGCCATCTTTGTTCCGACTACGGGTATCTGATTGAGATTCTTCTCTACCCATCGCTTTGTATCAAGATATTTCACGGAATTTCTGAGCGATGTGAGATATTTTCCGAGCGAGCCTACACTCTTGGAAATGGACATATTGTTATCGTTGAGAATGACGATGAGATTACTGTTCTGTTTGCTGCAGCAGTTATTCATCGCCTCGTAGAACATTCCTCCTGTCATAGCTCCGTCGCCGATGACAGCAACGGTATAGTTATCGCGTCCCTGAAGCTTCATAGCCTCAGCGATACCGCAGGCTACGGAAACAGATGTACTGCTGTGTCCGGCGATAAACGAATCATGCACTGATTCATTCGGCTTAGGGAATCCCGATATACCGTTTTCCTGACGTATAGTTCCGAGCTTGTCAGCACGGCCTGTCAGTATCTTATGAACATAAGTCTGATGGCCTACGTCCCATACGATCTTATCCTCAGGTGAATTGAAATTACGGTGAATCGCCATCGTAAGCTCTACCACTCCGAGGTTGGAAGCAAGGTGTCCTCCCGTTTTTGAGACTGTGTTTATCAGCAGGCTGCGAATATCAGAGCAGAGGCATTTGCACTGCTGAAGCGAGAGCTCTTTCAGGTCTTTCGGCAGATCGAGCTCCGAGAGGCTGACCCTGTTTCCGTCATTTTTCAGTTCGTTCATTTTAACTTTGCGGAGCGGCACTCCGCGACTCCTTGTTTATTTTGTACGTTCAAGCAGATACTTTGTGAGCTCTCTGAGGAATCCGTCATCGTCAATATTATCTATCCATTCGAGAGCCTCGGATGTGAACTTATTCGCCATTTTGCGTGCTTTCTCCACGCCGTAAAGCGATACTACGGATGCATTGTCATGCGGCTTGCCGTCATTTGCGTCAAGTATATCGTCTATTATCTGGTATGCAATGCCGAGTCTGAGTCCGAATTCAGCAGCAGCTCTGAGGCTCTCGTTGCCGCCATCCGCACATATCGCACCGATAACACAGGAAACAGCTATAAGCTGTCCCTTCTTGCAGCGATACATATTCATTATCTCTTCCTCGGCGATTTCATCGCGTGAACGGCTTTCAATGTCGATAACCTGACCGCCGATCATGCCGTCTCTGCCGACTGAATTTGCAAGCACTGATATGATGAGTACCTTCTGGTCAGCGGTGAGTCCCGGAGCATCAGCAATGATCTCGAACGGGAGCACAGAAAGTGCATCTCCTGCAAGGATAGCAAGAGCATCGCCGTATTTCTTGTGACTCGCCTCCTTTTCTCTGCGGATATCGTCATTATCAAGATCGGGAAGATCATCATGGATAAACGCTGATGTATGTATCATTTCAACGGCGCAGGCAGGAGCAATGGCGTTATCAATATTTCCGCCAAGAGACTCACAGAACGCATAAACAAGCACAGGTCTTACGCGCTTGCCTCCTTTGAGAGAATAATTCATAGCGTCAATGAGCTTCATCTGCGGACGGTTGTCGTTGCTGTAATTGTTGAACTTAACGATGTTATCATCAGTCAACTTGATGTATTTTGCCATTTTTTCATCAAAATTACTCATTTGTTCCTTTCGACGGTGCAGTTCCGTCATCCTCCGTTATTTTTATTTTTGCTTCATCGAGCTGTTTCCTGCAAACGGCTGAGAGCTTCACTCCCTCACCGTACAGATCGACTGCTTTCTCAAGCGTTATATCGCCCTTTTCGAGCTCTGCAACTATACCGCTGAGATTTTTCAGGTTTTCTTCAAAGCTTGTATTCTTCTTCATAAACTCACCATTTTTTTGTTATCTGCGCCTCTGCTCCGCCGCTGTCAAATCTGAGAGTTACTGTATCTCCTTCGCTGATGGTATCAGAGCTTCGTATAAGCTCATCTCCGCTGTAAACCAGCGAATAGCCTCTTGCCAATACCTTCAGCGGACTGAGCGCATCAAGCCTTGCTGATCTTTCCGCAAGTTCAGCGTAGCATCTGTCAATAAGCCGCGTCATTGCGGCATCAAGCCGCTCATCGGCGCGGTCGAGACTGCTGCTTGTATATTCAAGTTTCTTTTCCGGCGACTGAGCTGCAAGCTCTGCGCTTATTGCCGTATATCTGTCATTTGCTCTGCTGAGGACAGCCTTTGCTGCCTTCTCTGCCCTGCTGCGATACTGTGTGACAGCTTCGCTTAACGCCGCAATATCCGGTGCGGCAAGTTCTGCCGCTGCCGAAGGTGTCGGGGCACGCATATCCGCTGCAAGGTCGGCAATAGTGTAATCGACCTCGTGACCGACTGCTGATATAACGGGCACCTTGCATCCGTATACAGCTCTTGCGACCTGTTCGGAATTGAATGCACTGAGGTCCTCAGCCGAGCCGCCTCCTCTGCCGACAATTATCACATCACAGCCTGCATTTTCTGCTCTGAGTATGCCTCTGCATATTGATTCCGGTGCTCCCTCGCCCTGTACGAGCGCATTCACCGCATAAAGCTCACATAGCGGATACCGGCGTGTCAGTACGTTGATGATGTCGCGTATCGCCGCACCGCTGAGAGAAGTCACAGCTCCTATCTTCAGCGGCATATACGGAAGCGGACGCTTGTGCTCGGCTGCGAAGATGCCCTCCTTCTCAAGCTTCCGCTTGAGCTGTTCAAGCTTGACGCTTGCCTTGCCTGCGCCTTCGGGGACAATATCGTTTGCATAAAGCTGGTATGCTCCGTCACGCTCATACACAGATATGCTGCCCGATACTATCACGGACATACCGTCTTCCGGCAGGAATTTCAGACGTGAAGCCGCTCCCGCAAACATCACCGCCTTTAACGAGCACTCTGAATCTTTCAGTGTAAAATAGCAGTGACCGCTTTTGAAATGCTTAGTGAAATTCGATATTTCGCCCTTGACCATTATGCCCTGCAATATCCTGTCGCCCTTGAGCTTTGAGCTGATGTATCTGTTGACCTGTGAAACCGTTATTACAGGCATATATCGTCACCTACCTGCTTCAGATAGCCGTATATGGCGACACCTGCGGCATTGTCGCAGGAAAATTCCGGCGCTGCAAAATATGCCTCGGGATAACATGAAGTTATCCTGTTGCGTATCAGCTTGTCCGACATGACTCCGCCGGCAAACAGCAGCGGAAGTCTGCCATATTTGCTTACAGCATCATTTGTCATAGCCAATATTGTCTCGGCAATAAAATCGAGGCAATACCGTGCGATATTTTCAGGCTTCTCACCTTTCCGCAGCATATCAGAGCACTTGTTCTCTACTCCCGATAGGCAGCAGTTACCGTCCCTGATAACAGGTCTGACCTTATATGTCATGTCAGCTCTTACAGCAAGCTTTTCCAGCTCGGCTCCACACGGAAAGCTCAGTCCGAGCATGACTCCGGCTCTGTCAACAGCCTGTCCTGCCTTCAGGTCAAGCGAAGTTCCCGCCTGAGTTATCCTGAGCACATTTTCGCTGTCAGGCTCACACAGCAGGCAGTCGGTAGTACCGCCGCTGACATGAAACGCTATGAATCTTTCCTTTACAAGTGCAAGCCTGTCCGCTGAATAGAGAGCTGCAAGGATATGTCCTATCTGATGTGACGTCGTATGCAGTTCTGTGCCTGTCGCAGCCGAATACGCTCTTGCATAGCCCTCACCGACAAGAAAACACGGCATATACGAGCCTTCCGCATTACGCGGACGAACCGAAGCTGAAACGGTTACGGCATCTGATATTCTGTGCTCGCGGCACAGCTCCTCGATAAGTTCAGGAAGCTGCTTCGTATGGTGAAAAACCGCATCGCTCTGTCTTAGTCCGAGTTCTCCGTTCTTTACGGGAAGCAGCCGTTTCCGCTGTATCACGCGGTTTTCGCCGCTGATATACACTGCTGTGGAAGTTGTATAATTACTGGTATCAATACCAATATATTCAGGCATTTCCTGTTTCTCCATGTTCACGCGAGAATGCTCCGAGTACACCGTTGATGAACGAAGCGTCCTCCTTGTAGGTATACGTCATTGCAAGCTTTACAGCTTCGCTGATAGCTGCATTCATCGGCGTGGCATCATCATACAGGCACTCATACAGCGCGATGCGAAGAATAGCGTGATTAAGCTTGGAAATACGGGAAAGCTTTCGTGACTTGCTGTAATTCTCAATGATACCGTCAAGCTCCTCAGCGTGACCGAGAGTACCGTTCACAAGCTCCTTTACCTCATCATTTACAGTTATTTCTTCGATCTCTTCAGCTATCTCATAAAGTTCCTGAATATCATCATTGCGCAGAAGCTGTTCAAACACAAGCTTGAACGCACTGTCTCTCACTTCTCTTCTTGACATTTTGTCTCTCCTTCTATTCAAACACGACTCCGTTAACGATGACATTTACTCTCGCCACCGCAACTCCGGTCATATTCTGAACGTCCTCTTTAACGGCTTTCTGCACTTCTTCCGCTACTGCGACAGCCTTGCAGCCGTTTTTGACCTTTATCTTTATTTCAAGAGCTGCAACATCTCCGATAACACCAACGGTTATTGGTCCGTTTTTCCTGAGCTTGCTCATTTTGCTTATCTCGCCGTCAAGACCTGCCACGCCCTTTACTTCGAGAGCAGCAAGTCTCGCAACGGTGATTATTACATCCTCCGAGATGCTGAGCCTGCTCTGTGCGCCCTTCTTTACATCTGCCATTTTTATACCTCCGTTTTGCGAAGATTTGAATGTATTTTTTAATTAATATTATATATACACTCCTGCTTCTATATTATACCAAAAAAAAACATAATATTCAACTACTTTACTTCAAAAATTCTGATATTTTCTGCAGAAATTTCTGTTTCACCGAGAATAATATCCTTGATAGCTGCCGCCTGAGCTTTGTCAAGTCCCTCAGATTTTACGACTATCTTTGCCGATTCACCGTCAAGATATGCCACGCAGTCCTCAAATCCCTGCGCTTTTACCAGTGACTCTATCGTTCCCTCGCTCTCGATAAGCTTCGAGACCTCCACCGCATCAAGTGCATTTACCACCATTTCGTTCTCCGTAAGGTCTCCTCCGCCTATTATGGTCTGGAGAGTCTGCACCGCATCATCACGCCCGTTCATGCGGTCAAGCCGTGCCTGTGCGAAGTAATCCGTACTGTCGGCTTCACCGCTCTCGGGAGAGGCACTGACAAATTCAGTATCGCCGTAATTTACCGTATCTCCTGTTTCTGCGACCTCTGCCGTATCTTCATTCTTTGTGAATTTTGTCGGCGCAGTTGTATAGTTTATGTACACTGCTATCGCAAGTATCAGCGTCAGGCAGGTCATGATTATCTGCTTTTTCCCGATTATTACTGATGGTTTTTTCATAGCTTGCTCCTCATTTCATCTTAGTTACATATATTTTAGCCGTCGATATGCCGAGTGCCGCCGCTACCGCCTTATACAGACGCTCCTCCACCGCAGGATCGCCGCATCCCGTACACACGACCACAGCACCCGTTACAGCAGGTGCTTTCACCGTTTCTATGAGCGGCTCACGCTGTCCGCTCCCACCTGTCATGACATATTTTTTCTCCTCCTCCGTTCTGTTGTCCTGACTGCTCTTCCTGCCCTCAGCAGCATAGATATAGCGTTCGCCTGTTCCGACCGTGAGATACACCTCGACCTCCCCTGCTCCGTCAATATGACGCAGGAAATCACGAAGCCTTTCCTCTGTATCGGAGCAGTAGCTTTCCGCCTGTGACATCTGCTCTGCCTTCTCCTGAGTCTGCGGATCAGGCTGCTTCCTGTCCGTCAGAAAAGATGATATAAGTATCAGAAGCAGTCCCGCAGTCCCGAGAGCAGTGACGGCTATTGCTGAGTTACGGCTTCCGAGCAGCTCTCCGAGCTTACCAAGTGTCTTCATTTATGACCTCCGTTTCGGCTCCGAGTGTATTGCGTATGACCTCTGCCGCGCCCAGTATGTCCTCTGTGCTTACCGTCACCCTATTAATAGATATGCTGCCTTCAGGTGAAATATTAACCTCTGCATTGATTTTTCCGCAGTCTATTCCTGCTGCTGCAAGCTGCTCCGTAAGAATGTCGTTGACGTTGGATGCGGTCTGCTCGGCAAGAGCCCGGTCATAAAGCTCCCGTGCGCTGTCATAGTCAATGCAGGAGCCGATGTCAGTTTCAGGCAGACTGAATCCTGCCAGTCCGCTTACCACCGGTGTAGTAATGACAAGTGCAAGTATGATGTTAAGTATAAGCCTTAGCTGATCTTTCATCTTCATATTTCCTGTCATTTGTCCGATAAGGCTCTTTGCTGCCGAGACCACACACACTGCAAGCACCGCTGCCTTTATTTCCGTAGTCCTCACCCCTGTCCTATTGTCTGAGCCAGTATAGCCGATGAAATGATAAACATAAGCGAATAGCATATCAGTACGCACTGGGCTATTGAAAGTCCGCTGTCAAAGCTTTTCAGCAGCTTTGAAACTGACGGAACAGAAAACATATCAGCCGCCGCTGCTCCTATGAGCATAACACCGCGGTATGCAAAAAGCTCAAGTATAGACGGAAGCATTAGCAGTACTATGCCGATTACACCTGCCGCACCGATAGTGCTGCCGATGAGCTCAAAGCTCCCCCTGACCGTCGAATATGCATCAGATACAGCTCCTCCGACAACAGGTACCATTCCCGAAATAAGCATTCTTGCAGTCTTTGAAGCAGCTCCGTCTGCCTTTCCTGCTATTGAACACCGAAGCGTGACAAATCCCGTAAACAATGTCATTACAAGGGTTATCCCGAACACTGACACTTTTTTCAGAAGTCCTGCCACAGTCTCAAGCGATGAATCTGAAAATACACTGCCCATGACAGACAATGCGGCAGTTACTCCGAGCACAGGCATCAGAAAGCTCTCTGACAGCTGGGTTATCATTTCTGATGCGGCAAGTATCAGCAGATGATATACACCTGCTGAGGTCAGCCTGCCGCACATTGCAGAGACCGCTGTGAACACGGGCACAAATACTACTATGAATCCGCTGCAGAGCTCTATTTCCCCGACAGCAGAGCTGTACACGTCTATAAGCTGCGGAGCTGTTGCTGAGGATGCCGATAATACACATATCATATCAAAGGTCGTTCCTGATGTTCCGCCAAGTGTACCGCCTGCCGATGTCCGCAGGACTGATGATACAGCTATTATCAGAAGTATCGCCGAAAGCATACGCAAAGGAGCAGAAAGGCGAGCCAGAAGCCTGTCCTTTACAAGACTGCACAGCTCACCAAAGCTCAAGTCAGCAATGCTGCCATATCCAATCCCGATGTCATACTCGTCAAATGCCTCATCAAGTCGGTCTGAAAGCTCTCCATATACATCGTCAGGCTCAGATGCATATACTGTATACGGCACTACCGACGTCAGCAGGAGTATAAATCCTGCCACAGCAATTATAAAGTTCCTCATAGCTCACCTCACAGCATTCCGCTGATACGCGAAATCAAAGCTTTTATCAGCGGCAGGCTCAGGAAAGTCACCGCTCCGCGCCCCCAAAGCTCCGCCGCAGAAGCGATCGCTGTTTCTCCGCTGTCACGGCAGAGGTCGGAAGCTATCTGTGTTATGATGCATATAGCTGCGGCTTTGAAAACTATCGAGATATAGCTCTCGGATAGCCCTGAATCAAGCAGGATACAATGAATTTCATCAAGCATGGGCACAACCAGCCCTATGACACTGCCTGTCACTGTAACACAAGCCGCAAGCGAAATAAAAAGTGACTGCTCGTGTACATACCTGCGGAGCAGTACTGCGAGAATGGCAGATACGACACAGAATACAGCAGTCGTAAACGTGTTCTCTACCATAGACCAAATACCGATTTGACAGTATCGAAAAGTCCGCCTATCTCCTGAACGATTATTACAAGTACAACGATAAGCCCTGCAAGGGTTGTCATCATTGCCTGTTCCTCACGTTCAGCACGCTTGAGAACAAGGTTGAGCACAGCCACGATTATTCCCACTCCTGCTATTTTGAAGATAAGATCAATGTCCATCGCCAACTTCCTTTCATATTACGATAATTCCTGCCGCTGCTCCGAACAGAAGACCTACGCTCCTGTATAAGCGTCCCATGCGAAGATAGGTTTCATTTCTGTTCTGTTCAATTTCTCCAAGTTCCGTTTCCAAGGCTCGTATAGCTTCAAGCTGTCCGTTAATATCGCTTCTGCCGATAATACTGCCAAGCCGAAGCAGCACATTCTCCTCATCAGAACAGAATCTCTGCATTTTAACAGCAGACCGCCACTCTGTACGGAAATCCCCCTCTTTTTCATAGCTTACCGGCAGAGCCTTTAAAAAAGATAGTGAGACGAAATCAGCATCATTACGCAGTTCAGAACAAACAGAATATACGTCATCACATCTGTACCCGATCAAAAATGACACTCGTCTGAGGAGGCTCCCTATCACTGAGCATATCCTTTGTCGGCGTTTCAGCTTATCCGCCATCGCTGAACCTGCGATGCCTCCTGTCAGAACAAAAATAACAGCCGCAATAATTCTGAGCATCAGATCATAACTCCTGTATATTTAGTATTTGTCCCGGTGCTGCACTGCCTTTCAGAAATACTGCGTGGCGAAACAGTCCCGAAGACAGAAGCCGTTCTCCAAAAGGACGACGTTTCAGAGCTTCTGGCGAATCTGAATGTACCGTTGCGGCAAAGACAACTCCGCAGCCGGCACCTGCAAGCATTGCATCTGTATCGGAATCGTCTGCAATTTCATCGCATACAATATATTCAGGTGCAAGCGAGCGTATCGCCGAAAGAATACCTGTATATCGCGGACATCCGCTCATCACGTTTGTAAGCACTCCAACATCGTTACCGCAGCCGTCACCTGATACTGCGGCTATCTCATTACGTTCGTCTATGAGCGTGACCTTGCTGTGTCTGCCTACTATACGGCACAAATCACGTAAAAGCGTCGTTTTGCCTGAGTTGACACCGCCGCATATAAGCAGACCGCCGCTTTTAATCAGGTGGGCAAACGGCTCTGCACAGCCCGTCACAAACCGAGAAACACGAAAGCTGATACCTGTTACATCCGTGATTATGCCGTCCGAGTTATACAGACCTGAGATACCTGCCCGAATTCCCTTGCCTATCATGAAATAACCCTGCCTGAAACCGTTAATATGACTGTGAAGCGAATAGTGAGTTACAGCATCTATTGTTCTTCGTATATCCTCTCCTGTACATCTTATTGCAGATGTATTGCTGCTGCTTGCTGTCAGGGTGTAATTGGTGATATAAGCTGTTCTCTTCGGAGTAATTACAGCTACAGGCTGACCGATACAGAGCCGTATTTCAGTGACTTCATTTTCTATGGTACGGGTTGCATGAAGTATCGGCTCTCTCAACCGCTCACTTATGTAGCCCGCTATCGTATCTATGCTTGTACGTTCGTTCATTTTCATCGCTCCTTTGCTAAAGTATATGAACATTTCAGGAGCGATAGAACAAAAAAGGAGCGCAGATGCGCTCCATAAAAAAACAGCGTACCGAAGTACGCTGTTTAATGTTGAAATTATTCCTTTACACCGCCAAGTGCAACACCGGCAATGATGAATCTTGAGAGGAATACATAAGCGATAATGATCGGGATGATTGCCATTGCAATTGCAAGGTAAATAGCACCGTAATCATTGAATCGGTCAGATGACTGTATAGCCGAGATCATCATAGGAAGTGTCTTCTGGCTGAGCTTAACATTGATAAGGATCATGTTAGGTGTATAGAAGTTATTCCAGCTTGCGATAAATGCGAATATTGCCTGAACAGCGATAGCGGGCTTCATCATAGGAATTGCTATAGAAACGAAAGTCCTGAACTCGCTGCATCCGTCAATACGTGCAGCTTCAACGATATCAAGCGGGAATGACGATTTCATATACGACCTCATAAAGTATACTACAGCCGGAGCTGCAATAGACGGAATGATAAGAGGCCAATATGTATTTGTGAGGTGGATATTAGACATAAAGCTTAAGAAACCTGCAGATGTTACCTGCATAGGAACCATCATAACAAGAAGAATTACTGTGTATGATATTTCCTTGAGCTTGAATTCATATACATGAATACCATAAGCTGTCAATGCTGAGAAGAAAACTGTAAGGAAGCATGAGCAGCAAGTGATTATCAAGCTGTTTCTGTAACCGTAAAGAGCACGGTAATTAAGTCTGTAGTCCGCACTTGTAACAATCTTATAGTTCTGAACTATGTGATTGCTGGGAATAAAGCTGAGTCCGTTTGCAATATCCTTATGCTCACGGGTAGCATTTACGATAAGGATATATATCGGAAATAAACAGATAAGGGTAAGGATAACGAACCAGATAAAGAGAATCGTGGATTTGAGAACGATCTTTGTTCTGTAGTTATCTTTGGTTTTTCCATAAACTGCATCCATCTTACTCATATTGAAAAACCTCCGAACTGTTTATTTTCAGCCTTGAGCTGTTTAGCGATCTTCTTTCTCTGCTTCTTCTTAGCGATCTCATCCTTGTCACGTGTGATATAGAACGCGATACAGCCAAGGATAAGAGTGATGAAGAAGAGAAGAACAGAAGCAGCACCTGAATAACCGAGCTTACTCTGATTAAGATCAGCAACATGGAAGTAACTGTAAATAAGAGCAGCAATAGTCTCAACGTGTTCACTGACCTTACCATCTTTATTATAGAGGAAAGGAATATCGAACATCTGAAGACCGCCGATCATAGATGTAACAAGTGTGTATGCCATAATAGGTGTAAGGAGGGGCAGAGTAACCTTGCGGAAAATCTGACCGGAGCTTGCACCGTCAATGCTGGCAGCCTCAAAGAGTGAGGGGTTGATACCCTGAATACCTGACATGAGCATGATCATGGTATTACCGAACCACATCCATGTCTGGATAAACATGATAACAATACGTGAAGGCCAGATTCCTTCGATAAAGGGAATCGGGTCGATCTTGTCACCTGGGAGCGATTTAACTATACCTACTTTGTTAAGGAGGGAGTTGATAGCACCGGGGTTAGTTTCTGACTGTCCGCAGAGCTGTACGAAAAGTACGGCAACTGAGGCAGCAGTAATAATATTGGGAAGGTACATAACAATCTTGAAGAATTCCTTGCCCGGGATCTTAAGATTAGCTTCGGTAAACCATACAGCAAGTGAAAGAGAAAGAAGAATCTGAGGAACGAAGTTACCGATCCAGAGGATTATAGTATTTCCAAGGGTTCTGAAAAAGCTGTTGTGTACCTGAGTAGCCAGAGCAAACTGGTTATCCGCACCAAACAAAAGGTCTTTATAGTTGTTTAAACCTACAAAATTATCGAGACCTGTGTCACTATTGCCGTGGAAACTTACAATAAATGTATTGATCAACGGCCACATCTGGAAAAAGAGATAAACAATAAAAAATGGCAGTATAAAAATATAGCCATACTTAGCGTAGCTTATAGATTTTATGCGGCGCTGCGCACCTGATGCCATAACACACACCCTCTCGTGAATTGATTAGTAACAAATATACACCTACGGAATACAAAATGTATTCCGTAGGCATAATTTGAATTAAATGTTAAGTTGTTTAAAGGGATTATTCAACTGTGATACCAGGAACAGCCTCTACAACCTTCTGCTTGAACTTAACAACTGTGTCATCCCAAGAAGAACCATTCTTGAGGTACTCATCAGTTACAGCGCTGAGGAACTCAGACTTAACAGCTGCATCATAAGGAGTGATAAGACCCTTGAAGTCAATTGTCTTAGCGTTGTTAGCAAGCTCTGCGAAGTAGTTCTGCTTCTCAGCAAAGTTGCCGGAGATCTTCTCGTTGAATACTGTGTTACCGGAGATGAGCTCATCCATAACCTTGGAGTTGTTTACATACTCGGGCTTAGCCTTAGCAAATGCTGTGAGCTGAGCCTCATCAGATGTAGCAGATACGATGAAGTCACGAGCCTCTTCGCCGTTATCTGTAGCGGGGTTAACAACCATCCAAGTACCGCCCCAGTAGAATGCCTGAGGACCCTGGCAGAGTGCCCACTTACCGTATGTAGCGCCGCCTTCGCCGCCTGCTGCGTCGAGGAAGAAGCCACCGAAGCCCCATGTAGATACGAAGTAACCCATAGTAGCATCGTTAGAACCAGCAGCTGTCCACTCATCTGTCCACTGGTTGTTCTTTGTTACGCCGCCGCAGTCCCAAAGAGCCTTAGCTGTATCAGCGAAGTCCTTGCAGAAGTCGTCGAGAACGAGCTTGTTGTCAACAACCCAAGGCTGTGTACGACCACAAGCGAAGCACTGCCAGAGACCACCAACTGTGTCAGCAAGAGCTGTCTTGTTGCCGGACTTATCCTGAACTGTCTTAGCAGCTTCAACGAACTTATCCCAGTCAGCAACCTTCTCCTGCATCTCAGCAGGTGTATTTGCACCGAGGTAATCCTTAGCGAGGTCAGCTCTGTAAGCGAAGCCGCCTGCTGCTGCCTGCCATGAAATACCCTTACGTACGCCGTTGGAATCCTTACCGATCTCATCTGTGTAAGAATAGATGTTAGCGAAATCGCTGTCACCAAGACCGAGCTTGCTGAGTGCAAGTGTCTTAGAGTCATCGTTGATGTACTTGAGAGCCCAGTCAGCTTCGCAGAAGTAAACATCAAGATCGCCGCCGTCGTTGAAGAGCTGGTCGAAGTGCTCAGAAGCCTCGCCGCCGCCAACGCCGAATGAAATGAAGTGGATGCCGTCAACCTTATCATCAGCAAGGTCATCCTTGATTGTCTCGTAGTCAAGGCCCTTCCACTGTGCGATAAGAGCAGGAACATCGTCTGCGTTCCATGAAGCAACTGTGAATGTGTCGCCGCCTGTCTTTACAGAAGCGTCGATCTCACCGGTTGAAACCTCTTCGCCGGCTGTTGTATCTTCACCAGCTGTTGTATCCTCAGCAGCAGTTGTTTTCTCAGCCTTTGAAGACTCAGAAGAGCTTCCGTCGTCGCCGCAGCTTGCAAGTGCTGTAGAAGCCATAGCAAGTGTAGCTACTAATGCTAATGTTTTCTTAAGTGTGTTCATTAGAATTTTCCTCCTTAAATATATATATTATATTTTGAAAATATAATACGCTTGATTAATAAGTGTGTGTGGCTGTCTCTTTCGTTCTGTTCCGCTCAGCGATTGTCCTCGCCGCGGATCGGGGTATTTGTTTTGCCGCCGTTTATCCGTCGGGACATTGCCTTTGGCTAATGCTCATTGCGAGCCTGCCTTTTTGCTATGAAATACTTTCTGCGGAAGTCCTCCGCATTCCGTGCCCGTTATGTTCTCTGTCAGATACCCTGCGGAAGTACACCGCTTTCAGGCACCGTATTCTTTAAACACCGTTTCACGTAACTGCTCTATTTCTTTATAGCAGACGTATCTCTTGTGCATTTACAATATACAGTATTTCTATATCAAAGTCAATGCTTTGTATTGTTCTTTAACCTTTTTTGAGCACAATGTATATTTTCAACATTATTTTTTTGTTGATTTTAACACAATTCGAGGTCGCAAAATCAAAAAGTTACAAAACGGTAAAAGCGTTTTTGACCTTATTACACATAATACCTGCATTTCTTTTATATCTATTGCCCAAATATCCCAACTTTGTACAAATACTGCAAGTCTGTTTTTGTTGATTATTTACTGCGTTGACAATTTTGCATAGTACGCGAGTATACCGCTTGCATCACGGGCATCTATCTCACCGTCAATATTGTAATCGGCAAGCGTCTTAAGGATGTCAGTGATAACATCCCCGCCACCTGTTGACATGGATGTATAATGCATCAGCACACAGCTTGCGTCTCTTGCATCGACAGTTCCGTTACCGTCAGCATCTCCGAGCAGGCTGTTCTCCTTTATCATTACGACCTTTACTACGCTGTTGCTCATTCCGCTGCGGCTGAGAGTCAGATTGACCGAAGATACGGATTCGCTGATCGGAATCACTATCTTCTCAGAGCTCATTTTCGCATTTTCGCTGCATGAAACATCACAAAAGCCGTCAGTGAAAAGGTAGACCTCGCAGGCATCCTCGGGAACATTCAGCACTACCGTGCTCTGTCCGCCGCTGTATTCTGCATCCTTCTTCGCACCCATTCCCTTGCCGTCGGAAGTCCTGTATTTTATATAGTACAGCTCCGGCTTCTCGGGGTAGAAATATCTCTCGGACACAGTTCCGCTCCCATCAGGTGAAGCAGACGCATACACCGTCATTTCCTCCGTGACCTCTATCGGTTCATCATATTCTCTGTAAATCCCGCCGTTTATACTGTAATATATATCGCTTCCGTCATGTGCGGAAAGCTCTATTTTCTTGTCCTTTGAAACAGCTCCGCTGATATGTGAGAAACCGATCTCATCTGCGTGTACTCCGAGCACCTTCATGGAAATATTGCCGCTCTTTATGGCAACAGTCCCCTCGCTGAACAGCTTTTCCATTCTCGCATAAGCCTTTGCGGCTGCTTCAAGCTCCTCGGTGTCGGTCTCCTCAAGTCCGTCATACAGCTGATCCTTTACCGCCTCAAGAAGCTCCTGCTCCTCTTCCTCGGTATATATCATATCAGATGTGGTGATGTCCTCCCACTTATTTCCGTCGATGCTGAAGCAACTCTCACCATCACGGGTATTTGATACCATATCCTCATAGGTGGTATAGCTGCCGAGGCTTGATATTGTGCCGTCCGTATCGTTCGTGACATAGAGTGCTGTTTCAAGCGGCACAACGAACGGGCTGTCAGGACAGTACACCTTCACAACAGCCGCAAATGTCTCGCCCTTGTGAACGATAACACTGCTGTCAAGATCAAGTGTGACATAGCCTGTAAGCTCGCTTGTCCCCTTCGTCACGGCTGACGGATCTCCTGATGTCGGATCGGCAGGATCGCTGAGGTCAGTGTATATCGTTATCTCGTAGTCGGTATTGGCTTTGGAGATGTATGTTCCTATCGATGTAAGCTGTGTATCATCCTCCGCCGTAAATATATTCGCCATGTACGAAGGCTTTATTTCTTCGATGTCATCATAAGCGGAAAGGCTCTGGAGAGTCGGAAACGAATCATGCTGGTATATCACGCTGTGATCTGCCTTGTCCTCAAGCTCGTACACTACGAACTCAGTCAGCGATCTGTCACTGTAAGATATCCATATATAGCCTTCTTCGCCGTAGGAATCGCCCCAGCTGTTTTTTACAAGCCATGCACCGTCCTCAGGTGCCGGATTTTTGAAATGCTCCGCAGGAAAGCTGTCGTTCCAGCCGACTATTGCGACCGCATGATTCGCAAAACGCGGCTTCCTGTGTGTATATGATGATGCATATTCATAGCTGTAATTCAGTGTGGATTCTGAGTAGAAAGAAGTATCCACAGCATCTCCGCTCTAAACAAACTGCCTGACCCGTGCCTTCACCTCTCCCTCCTTCGCGGACTTCCAGCCCATCGCCACCGCCACGCGCC
>JAKSQV010000022.1 GCA_024403935.1 Ruminococcus sp.
TTCACGGCTTTCCTGCCCCTGTGCGAGCTTTTCCTCAGCTTCGACGATAAGCTTTTCCGTTTCGGCAAGCGATTTCTCTGAATTCTCGATCGTCTGTCTTGCGGCAGCTATCCTCTGTTCGGATTCTGTGAGCATTCTGCCCGAATCCTTCTGCTGGGACGTAAGATGTTCTCTCAGCGAATTGAGGCTTGCAAGCTCGGCTCTCAGACGTACCGTCTCAGCCTCTGCATCGGAAATTTCCGATTTTACAGCATTCGTATCGTATCTGAGCTTTTCGCTCTCTGCACGCAGCTTTTCCGTTTTTGCACTGAGCTCGTCACGTTTTGCCGTGAGTGCTTCAATTTCCGCATCAAGCTTTTCAATCTCGTTTTTTCTGGTGATGACTCCGCCCGATTTCACAGCTGAGCCACCCGTGAATGAACCGCCTGCATTTATTACCTGACCGTCGAGCGTTACGATACGGAACTTGTAGCCGTATTTCTTTGCGATCAGGGTAGCGGCATCAATATCCTCAGCTACCGCTGTACGTCCGAGCAGTGACGCGATGATGCCCGAATACCGTTCGTCGCAGGATACTATCCTGCTTGCGAGGCAAACAAAGCCGTCGCAGTCATCAAGCCCCTGCTCCCGCACTGCATAGCCCTTTACCGAGGTTATCGGCAGAAATGTCGCTCTGCCGCCGTGCTGCTCCTTGAGAAAACGTATACACCGCTTGGCGATATCCTCGTTCTCGACGATTATATTCTGCATAGCTCCGCCGAGAGCAGTCTCAACTGCGACTGCGTACTCCGGCTCAACGCTGATATTCTGTGCGACTGTACCGAGAACACCGCCGATGCGTCCCTGCTTTGATGCCTTCAGCACCTGCTTTACGCTCCCTGCGAAGCCCTCCATGTTGTTTTCAAGTTCATTGAGGATCTTTTTCCTCTGCTGCTTATCCTTGAGCTCGAACAGTACCTTCTCGAACTCCTCTTTTGTGCGCTCGAAGCTCTCTCTGCGTGAAGTATAGAGGCGTTCGAGTCCGCTCAGCCTGTTGCCGAGCTCAGCGGAGTGCTCATTATTTGCTGCGGTGAGTTTTGCATTCTCAGCGATCTTTTCATCGTATTCCGCAAGTGCCTTTTCGGCATCTCCCGATTTCTCGCGGAACTCAGCAAGACGCGCTTCCTCATCGGAAATGGTTTGTTTTGCTGCTTCTGCTGAAAATCTGAATCCGCTCTGCTTTATATAGAGCTCGTTTATCTCGCTGCCTGCCTTGTCAACATTATCACCGAGCCGGTCGTTTTTCTCCTCTGCCTTCTCGAATCTGGCAGTTACTGCGGCTATCTCCGATTCGAGCTTCTTTTTCTCGTCATTCAGTTCAGCAATGCGCTTTTCCGCATCTGCTTTTCTGCCCTCAAGGTCAGACTTCATCCTTCCCGACTCGGAAATGCTTTTCTCTGCCGCTTCTATTGCCTGTCTGCAATGGCTTATGTCATTCTCGAATACTGCGATATCCGCCTTCTTCTCTGACGATGTCTGTTCCTCATCGAACATTCTGCGCCTGAGCTCGTCAGATTTCATAGTACATTCCTGCATACGGCGGAAGCTGTCCTGCTGACGCTGCTCCTCTTTATCTATGTCATTAACGAGATTTTCATATTCACTTCGGCTTACGAGTATCTTATCATCAAGCTTTGTAAGCTTCTCCTTCAGTTCGTCAAGGCGTGCCACCCAAACTGATATCTCAAGGCGTTTTCTCTCATCGGCGAGCCTGATGAACTTCTCCGCCTTCTCCGACTGTATACGCAGAGGCTCTACACGTCCTTCAAGCTCAGCGAGAATATCGGTGAGTCTGAGCAGGTTCTCATGTGCCGCTGTCAGCTTTCTCTCCGATTCGAGCTTCTTGTAGCGGAACTTCGATATACCTGCCGCTTCCTCGAATATGTCGCGGCGTTCACTGCTCTTTGCACCGACAATTTCAGCGATGCGTCCCTGTCCGATTATGGAATATCCGTCACGTCCGAGACCTGTATCCATGAACAGCTCATTTATGTCCTTGAGGCGGCACGGTCTGCCGTTTATGATGTACTCACTCTCACCGCTTCTGTAAAGCTTTCTGGTTACTGCGACCTCATCCTCCATATCTGCAAGAGTCCTGTCAGAATTATCTATATTGAGTGTAACAGCAGCAAATCCCATAGGCTTGCGTGAAACTGTACCGGAAAAAATAACATCCTCCATCTTGTTTCCGCGGAGAGTCTTCGTTGACTGCTCACCCAGCAGCCAGCGTACTGAATCGCCGATATTACTCTTTCCGCTGCCGTTCGGGCCGACTACTGCTGTAAGTCCCTTATCAAAAGAGAGGCTTATCCTATCGGGAAATGACTTGAAGCCCTGTATTTCCAAAGATTTTAAGTACACTCACTCACCTCCTCAGCTTGCAGCCGTATATTGGTATCTCACTGTTTCCGACTATAATAAGGTTTATTCCTTTTTCCATGAAATATGTTGTATTTGCTCTTTTCTGTCCGACTGCACGGCTGATGCATCTGTCGTTGACTTCAATGGTAACATCTCCGCTCAGTCCCATGCAAAGCTCCTCTATCCTGCGGCGGTAGATATGCATTTCGCAAAGCTCCCTGAATGCAGGGTGGTAATATCCGCCGACCATATCTGCCTCAACAAATTCACTCGCATGAAGGCCGCATTTTATTACACTTATACCGCTGTCGGTAAAACATCTGATAAGCTCTGCACAGAACCGCACCATTTCTTCAAACGGCATCAGTTCATACTCTCCCTGCTCACAAAGCTCGCCGAGTCTTGTGCCTTTCAGGACCACAACAGGATAGATACGCACGGTATCAGGCTTTATTTCAATGATCCTTCGTGCGGTTTCCATTTCATCACGCAGGCTGCTCATATAGAGCCCCGTCATCATCTGAAGACCGAGTTCAAAGCCGTATTCACGGATAAGGCGGCTTGCATTCTCAACATCAGCAGCAGTATGTCCGCGTTCGTTCATTTCAAGCACCTTGTCGCTCATCGACTGTGCCCCGAGCTCGATCGCAGTCACTCCGCTCTCTGCAAGGATGCCGAGCACCTCAGCGTCAATGCAGTCAGGACGTGTTGAGCAGCGTATGCCCCTGAACATCCCGGCTCCGACAAACTCCTTTGCCGCATCAAGCAGTTCCTGCATATACTCCCGCGGTATGGCTGTAAAGCTTCCGCCGAAAAACGCTATCTCCGCATTTTCGGGATGACTGACCTCAGAGAGTGCCCTGCGGCATACAGCTCTGACATCGTCACCATGAGGAAGCCGCTGTGTACCGCTTATCGTCCGCTGGTCGCAGAAGCTGCACCTGTGCGGACATCCTGCGTGCGGAATGAATATAGAGATGTTACTGTGCTTCATATCCCATGAGCTCCAGTGCTTCCCTTGCGGCAAGCTGCTCTGCTTCTTTCTTGCTTTTGCCCTTGCCCTTGCCGATGACCTGCGAATTGAGCATCACTTCGACAACAAATCTCTTGTTGTGGTCAGGTCCCTCCTCACCGATCAGGACATACTCGACCTTCTCCTCGGGATTTTTCTGAACTATCTCCTGAAGAACTGTCTTGAAGTCCCTGAACGCCTGTTTGCAGCCGTTCTCAAGGTCATCCGGCATAAAGCGAAGGATATGCTTCCTTGCAGCTTCCATGCCTCCGTCAAGATATATAGCAGCAATGACCGCCTCAAAGGCGTCTGCAAGAATCGACGGACGCTCACGTCCGCCCGTATTTTCCTCGCCCCTGCCGAGAAGCAGGAATTCACCGAGGTCTATCCGCTGAGCAAAGATATGCAGACTCTTTTCACATACAAGAGAAGCCCTCAGCTTTGTAAGCTCTCCCTCCGCAACATCCGTGAGATGCTTGTAGAGATAGTCCGATACAACTATCGAAAGCACGCTGTCTCCGAGAAATTCGAGACGCTCATTGCTGCCGTTGGGCTGCTTTCTCTCATTTGCATACGATGAATGTGAAAGTGCCTGATGTATCAGATGTCTGTTCGTGAATTTATAATTTATCTTTTCTTCCAGTTTTTCAATATCACACATTGTCCTGCTCCTTGTCAGCCGACGGCATTCCGCTGACATATTCCGCAATAGCCGCCGTAACATTTTCTTCCACGCACTTCTGCGCCTGCCTTATCGCATTGAAGAAAGCATACGCATCCGAGCTTCCGTGTGCCTTGATAACGGGCTTACGCGCTCCGAGAAGCACCGAGCCACCCGTCTCGCGGTAATCCAACTCTTTTTTGAAACGCTTTATCTTTCCGAGAGAAAACAGAGCTCCTAACTTTCCTGCACCGGAATAGAGCCACTTTACCCTGTTTCCGAAAAGCGAAGCCACGCCCTCATACAGCTTGAGCACGATATTTCCCGTAAATCCGTCGGTCACGACAACATTGCAATTGCCTTCGGGAACTTCACGCGCTTCAATATTTCCGTAGAAATTCAGCTCTGACTCCTTCAGGAGCCTGTATGCCTCTGTTTCAAGCTCTCTGCCCTTTGTTTCTTCCGTGCCGACATTAAGAAGTCCGACTGTTGGCGATTTCACGCCCAGTACCTTCTCCATGTATGCACTGCCCATAACTGCGAACTGGAACAGCATCTCCGGTCTGCATTCGACATTCGCACCTGCATCAAGAAGCATAAAAGTTCCCTTATTCGTGGGAAGCATTGGTGCAGGAGCTACCCGCTTGATCCCTTTGATACGCTTGACGATGAAGGTCGCACCCATAACAAGAGCTCCCGTACTTCCTGCGGAGACGAAAGCATCTCCCCTGCCCTCGGCAAGGAGCGAAAGTCCGCGTGCCATCGAGGTATTCTTCCCCGACTTGATTATCTCCTTCGGCTCGTCATGCATATCAAAAACATCATCCGCATGCTCTATTTCCATACCGCTGAGGCTTATCCTGTGAGCAGAGGCACATTCTCTGATCTTTCCGGAATCTCCCGTCAGAATGATATGTGTCCCAAGCTCACTGACTGCTCTTTCGCAGCCTTTCAGCACCTCAAGGGGAGCTTTGTCCCCTCCGAATGCGTCAACAATTACTGTGGTTGCCAATCCTATCAAGCTCCCTTTGCAGAGATTCTACGGCGCGTTTAGCATATACGCCGTATTTTTCCTTCTTATCCTTTATTCTTACGCCGATATCGGGAAGAATGCCCATGTTGGCGCCCATCGGCTGAAATTTGCCGTCATTGAACTGATCGCTGATATATGCACTGAGTGCTCCCGTCATCGTATCACGAGGGAGCTGCAGCGGCTCCAGACCGAGCAGTTTTCTTGCAGCAGCTGTTCCTGCAATGATTCCGCTTGCAGCAGACTCCATATAGCCCTCGACTCCTGTCATCTGTCCTGCAAAATATACATCCGGATGCTCGCGCATTGAGAAATCCGCGTTCAGCAGCACCGGACTGTTTATAAAGGTGTTCCTGTGCATTACTCCGAACCTCATGAATTCGGCATTTTCAAGTCCGGGTATCATCGAGAATACGCGCTTCTGCTCTCCGAACTTCAGGTTTGTCTGGAAACCTACAAGGTTGAACAGTGTCGCCTCGCGGTTTTCCCGCCTGAGCTGTACAACTGCGTATGGACGCTTCCCCGTATGACTGTCGGTTATCCCGACCGGCTTCATAGGACCGAACCGCATCGTATCCTCGCCGCGTGAGGCAAGCTCCTCTATCGGCATACAGCCTTCATATACACTGAACGGATGCGTCTCGAAGTCCTTGAGCCGGACTCTCTCCGCTCCGACAAGTGCCTTGTAAAAGGCAAGGTATTCCTCCTTGTTCATCGGACAATTGATATAGTCGGCATCTCCGCGGTCATACCTCGACGCGAAGAACACCTTATCCATATCGAGACTCTCATACGTCACTATCGGAGCTGCCGCATCGTAGAAGCTGAGTCCCTCGCCGCAGAGCTTCTGTATCTCATCGGCAAGCGTGCCTGATGTGAGCGGTCCCGTAGCGACAATGACAACGCCCTCAGGAAGCTCTGTCACCTCCTGCCCGATCACCTCTATGAGCGGCTCAGCCTTTATCTTCGCGGTAACGCTGTCGGAAAAACGCTCTCTGTCTACCGCAAGAGCACCGCCTGCCTCAACTGCATTTTCTTTCGCGCATGGCACAGTCAGTGAACCGAGCATTTCCATTTCCGTTTTCAGCAGACCTGCCGCTGATTCGAGTCTTGCCGCCTTCAGCGAATTTGAGCACACGAGCTCGGCGAATCCGTTGTATTTGTGTGCGGGAGTATACTTCTGAGGCTTCATCTCGTAAAGTCTCACACCTATCCCGTATCTCGCAAGTGCCCATGCAGCCTCGCAGCCTGCAAGTCCTGCTCCGATAACACTGACTTTCGTCATTTTTTCAGCTCTCTTTCATAGCCGCAGCCTTCATTCTCGCAGATCAGCCTTCCTGACTTTCCGCCCTTGTTGAACAGTGTCTTTCCACAGTCGGGGCATATTTCCGCAGTCGGTACGTTCCATGTCATGAAGTTGCACTCGGGGAAGCCCTCACATCCGTAGAAGCTCCTGCCCTTCTTTGATTTCTTGAGAAGCATTTTTCTGCCGCATCTCGGGCAGCTGCCCTCTGTCTCGGTCACTATCTTCTTCGTATTCGAGCATTCCGGGAATCCGGGACAAGCCAGGAATTTACCGTATCTGCCGTACTTGATGACCATATTGCGGCCGCAAGCCTCACATATAACGTCAGTCTCCTCATCAGGGACCTTTACACGCTTACCCTCCATAGCCTCCTCAGCCTTGCTGAGCGTGGTCGAAAAGCCGTCATAGAACTCGTGGAGAGTGTTTACCCAGTCCTTTACGCCGTGTTCTATCTCATCAAGACTGTTCTCCATCTCGGCAGTGAATTTTGCATCGACTATCTCTCTGAAATGCTCCTTCATCAGCTCGGTGATGACCTCACCGAGATTTGTGGGCTTGAGCTGTTTACCCTCGTGCTCTACGTACTGACGCGCTGTTATGGTCGTTATTGTCGGAGCGTAGGTACTCGGTCTGCCAATGCCGTTCTCCTCAAGTGCCTTGATGAGTGAAGCCTCGGTATAACGCGGAGGCGGCTGTGTGAAGTGCTGATTTCCCGTTATTGACTTGAGCTTCACAATATCCCCTTTCTCAAGAGGCGGAAGCATCTTCTTGTTCTCGTCGGCGCCGTCTGTTGATTCAACATACAGCTTTGTAAAGCCGTCAAATTTCACGGAATAGCCTGATGCTCTGAACATACAGCCGTTTGCTTCTATGTCTACCGATACGGTATCGAGCAGAGCATTTGCCATCTGGCTGGCAATAAAACGTTCCCATATAAGCTTATAGAGCTTGAACTGGTCACTTGTAAGCCCGGCTTTTACGCGTTCCGGTGAAAGCTCGGGAGTTGAAGGACGTATCGCCTCATGTGCATCCTGAGCGTTGCTCTTGGTTTTGAAAACACGCGGTTTTTCGGGAAGATATTCGCTTCCGTATACTGTACTTATATACTGTGCCGCAGCGACCTTTGCCTCTTCGGAGATACGCAGGCTGTCGGTTCTCATGTAGGTGATAAGTCCGACAGCACCGATGCCTTCTACGTCAACGCCTTCGTACAGCTCCTGTGCAGCCTTCATCGTACGCTTTGCACTGAAGCCGAGCTTGCGTGAAGCCTCCTGTTGCATCGTTGAAGTGATGAACGGCGGAGTCGGCTGCTTCTTTGTTATCTTCTTCTTTACGGATGTGACCTCATACTGTGCTCCGCTGAGCCTTTCAAGGAGTCCGTCCGCATCGGATTTGTTCGGTATCTCAAGCTTTTTCCCGTCTACTGCAACGAGAGCCGCCTCAAACACCTTCCTTGAACCGGGAGCTGTGAATTTTGCATCCACAGACCAGTATTCCTTCGGTACGAATTTTCTTATCTCGTTCTCGCGGTCAACCACAAGGCGCACCGCTACGGACTGTACACGTCCGGCTGAAAGACCGCGCTTGACCTTCTTCCAAAGGAACGGGCTGAGCTTATAGCCAACAAGTCTGTCGAGTATGCGGCGAGCCTGCTGGGCGTTGACAAGGTCAACGTCGATCCTGTGAGGATTGCTCATACCGTTCTGTACGCCCGTCTTTGTTATCTCGTTGAACGCAACTCTGTTGTTGTCGTTCATGTCGAGCTTCAGCATCTGTGCTATATGCCATGATATAGCCTCTCCCTCGCGGTCAGGGTCGGTTGCGAGATAGACTTTGCCGCTCTTCTTGGCGCATTTCTTGAGGTCGCTGATAACGTCCTCCTTGCCCTTCATATCGGTATACTGCGGAGCAAAATCGTGCTCCGTATCAACTCCGAGCTTTGACTTCGGCAGGTCACGGACGTGTCCCATCGAAGCTACCACCTTATATCCTTTGCCAAGATATTTCTGTATTGTTTTTGCCTTTGCAGGCGACTCAACTATTACAAGATCTGACATTTGCCACTGTACTCCTTTTATTAGAGTCTGTTCCCATCAGGATCATATTCGATCCTATGAGGACGATTTCATATATATTTTCCCGGGAAGTGCCTTTATCACTCCGAGAAGCTCCATTTCTGTAAGCTCTGTCATGAGCTCTGAGCTGTCCATACTGAGACGCTGTGCAAGAACGTCGGCATGAAGTGCTCCCTCCGAGAGCGCATCGGCTATCTGCTTCTGAACGCCCTCAAGCTGTATATCAGCCGTATCCGGCTTTACTTCGTACAGTTCTTCATCTTCATCCGCTGATATGTATGTCTCAAGTGCAGATGCCGCTTTTACCCTGTGCTTGTGTACTCTCAGCGGCGGCTCTTCCTTATCGAGCAGGCTGTAAGCATCCGAACGAACCTCCTCGTACAGGACCGTTCCGTATCCGAATACGGAAGCAATGTCCTCAGCCCCGAAGAACGGGACAGCCCCCTCTCTCAGCAGAGCAGCATTTCCCGAATAAGCGGAACTGAATATGTCCGCAGGCGGCATACAGAAAACGTCTCTGCCCTGCTCTGCGGCAAGGGAAGCCGTTATAAGCGAGCCGCTTTTTTCTGAAGCCTCAAATACGACTGCTGCACGTCCGAGTGCAGACAGTATCCTGTTTCTCTTTGGAAAATTGCCGGCATGGGGAGCAGTACCCGGAGGATACTCACTTATAAACACTCCCCCTGCATCAAGTATCTCATCGCGGAAGCGGAAATTCTCACGCGGGTAATCAACATCTACTCCACAGCCGAGCACAGCGGCGGTCGGTCTTCCCTGAGATGCAGCCGCCAGATGCGAGGTTATGTCCACCCCGACAGCAAATCCGCTTACAATCACGATACCGCCTGCTGCAAGCTCACTGCATATCCTGTCAGTGACACGAAGGCTGTAATCGCTTGCCTTGCGTGCTCCGACAGTGGTTACTGTGCGTGTGCCCGTCAGGCAGCATATATCTCCCACATAATACAATATTGCGGGAGGATTCATTATATGTCTCAGCTGCGGAGGATAATCCTCCGAGCTGTAAGATACTGTCTTTATGCCTTTTTTCGCACACTCCGCAAGCACCAGCTCAGCCGCCTCGACTGAGGTTGAGGAAACGGCTTCCTGTTCTTTTCCGTACAGCCGTGCTGCACTGCTTCCTGAGCGAAGCTCGTAATACGCCTCATCAGGAGTCTCAAACAGCGACATAAGCTCCCATATCCTTCGGCTTCCGATGCCGAATACCATTGTCAGCCACAGCCAGTATTTTCTGTTGTCCATTACAAGCCTCCCCCATATCAGGATAAGTATACACGAAGCAGCTTATTTCTTCAGCTCCCACATCAGTATCCCGGCAGCCATAGCCGCATTAAGCGAATTTATCGTGCCGTTCATGGGTATTGTCACGCGCCTGTCGCACCTCAGTGCAGTCTCCGCAGGCAGTCCGTTGCCTTCATTGCCTATGAACACAGCCTGCCGCCCGTTAAAGCCGCAGGTCGTGATCTTCTCTGCGTCAGTATCTATCACTGCGGCAGAAGTCTCTACGCCTCCGCATTTCAGAACATCAAACAGCTCATCCTCACTGCCGACGACAAAAATGCTCTCGCGGAACACCGAGCCCATTGTCGAACGTATGGCCTTCGGACTGTACAGGTCACAGCTTCCGCACATAAAAATGCCGTCGATACCGAGTGCATCCGCAGTCCGTATAATCATGCCGACATTTCCCGGATCCTGAAGACCATACAGCACGATGTACCTGCCGTTATCAGTAAACACGGGAGCTTTCGCCGCAGGAACGCGGCATATTGCGAACACTCCCTGAGTTGTACTTGTTGAGGCTATCCTGTTGCCAAGCTCATTTGAAATAACAAGTGTTTTTGTATCTCTCAAATCAGCCTGCAAAAGCTCTTCGCCCCAATGCTCCATTGCCTGCTTTGTCAATATGAGGTGAGTCACCTCCGCATTTTCCTGCAATGCGTCACTGACAATACGCAGCCCCTCCAACACGAATAAGCCGTACTGAAGCCTCTCTTTTTTTGATGCCGAGAGCTTCTGATACAGCTTGATAACGGGATTCTCCTTAGAGGTAATGATATTATCCAATACTACACCTCCGTGCCATGATAGCTCTTGTAAAATGGGGAGAAAAGTCTCCCCGCCTTCTACAAGAAAACACGCTCTTTAATTAAAAGGAGCGTGTTGTTATTCCAGATTAAAGAGCAGCCTTTGCCTTTTCAGCGATAGCTGTAAAGCCTGCTGCATCAGTAATAGCGATCTCTGAGAGCATCTTTCTGTTAAGAGTGATGCCTGCCTTCTTGCAGCCGTTCATGAATGTGGAGTAATTCATGCCGTTCATCTTTGCAGCAGCAGAGATTCTTGTGATCCAGAGCTGTCTGAACTGTCTCTTCTTCTGCTTTCTTCCGATGTAAGCATAGTTGCCTGACTTCATGACAGCCTGCTTAGCCATCTTGAAGTGCTTGCTCTTTGCGCCCCAGTAGCCCTTTGCAAGCTTTAATACTTTATTTCTTCTCTTGCGAGTCATCATTGCACCTTTGATACGTGCCATAGTCTTTTACCTCCAAATAATAATTAAGTCAGCGATTTCCTGAGAGCACAGCTCCCGATGATTACATATAAGGAACGAGCTTCTTGATTGTAGGAGCATTTGCGCTGCCTGCAACGCCGGCTGTACGAGCGATTCTCTTACGCTTTGTATCCTTCTGAGTAAGTCTGTGTCTCTTGTTTGTCTTCTGGTACTTAACCTTGCCGGTTCCTGTGATCTTGAAACGCTTCTTAGCACCCGAATGAGTTTTAACCTTAACCTTTGCCATGTTAATATCCTCCTTGATTAAGAACAGGTCAGTTCTTATTTATTTGTTTTCGGACTGACGAACATTACTATGCTGCGTCCCTCCATTTTTGCCGGCTTATCAACAGTTCCTGCGTCGGAAAGAGCTTCCTTGAAGCGGTCAAGCAGTTCCGAGCCGAGTTCCGGATGAGCAATAGCTCTCTTGCGGAATCTTACGGAAACCTTGAGCTTATCTCCGCCCTGTAAAAACTTGACAGCCTGATTCACCTTTGTTTCAAAGTCGTGGGTATCGATCGTTGAAAACATACGAATTTCCTTGATTGAAACGACCTTCTGGTTTTTTCTTGCTTCCTTTTCACGTTTAGCCTGCTCAAAGCAATACTTTCCGTAATCCATTATGCGGCATACGGGCGGCGTTGCCTGCGGAGCGATCTTCACGAGGTCAAGATCCTGATCAAAGGCTAATTTCTGAGCATCCTTGGCGGACATCGTTCCAAGCTTAGTTCCGTCAGCGTCAATAACGAGAATTTCCTTATCCCGAATATCTTCGTTGATCTGCAGTTCCTGTTTGCTAATCTTCAAGCACCTCCGGCTATAAAATAAAACAAAAATGAGTGCGGAACTCTCCGCACTCATACAATACACGTTTAAAGTCACACAGCAAGCCGTGCCGGCTCTATTCACATATTGCCCGTTTAAGCAATGCCTGACGGTGAGAACGGACTGTTCTGCTTTGTTTACCTGATAATTATATCCCATATAAACATGATTGTCAAGTGCAGGGACTATTTTTGTCATTCTGTACAATCACAGCTTCCGCAAGCTCTTTGATTTTGTCCCATATTGCAAAACGGATCTCATATTTCTCAGGATGATACATTATATCAAGCTCACTCTCATCAAAGCATTCAAGCTCTGTCTGCCTGTCATCTGTTACCTCGCACGCCGCAGGCACGCACAGCGGCGGATACATCACGCACCACCAGTTATGTCCGCGTGCCGAGCCGATCTTTACCCTGAGTGCGCGGTATGTTCCGGCAGGCATGGTTATGCTGCCATATCTGCGCACATCAAATTTCGTGTCCGCAAGCTCAGCCTCCACTGACAGGTCGCAGCCGTTTGCACGGAGAACGCTTTCTGAGATGCGTTCAATATCAGAAAGTGAACCTTCTGCTATCAGCTCTGCCTCAGCAAGAGAGTCCGCTTCGTCAAAGATACCGCTGTCAAGGAGCGCATCTCTCACGCGGAGCTTGAGCTGCTGGTCGTGTTCGCTGTCGGACTCGGCAAGGATATGCAGCCTCAGCACGCTGCCGCGCAGCCTGTCGAGTTCCCTGCCGTCACGTATGAAGCTGACGGTATTTGAAATAAGTATTGTCAGGATAAGTCCTGCTGCAAGAATAAGTTCGTGTTTTTTTCTCATCAATATCACCTCACAGGTAAATATTGACGGAATATCACGTTTTATTCAACCTGCTTCACCTTTTTGCTTTTTCTGAGCTTTTCTATATCAGGCTGTCTCAAGTATAACCCCCGACCTTCTCTCTTTCAAGACTTTCATTTTTACAAATACTGTGCAACATCTACAAATAATGTGACTTACGATACGTCACCGAACATCATTCTTCGCCTGACTTTTCTGAGGCATTTCAGCGGAGCCCGTCTTACCTTGCCTAATCATAGCTAACCATGCATTATCAGGTCATAATCCTTGGCTTTACCGGTCGTCGGAAATGTTGTAAAATCTTACAAAAAGGAGCTGATAAAATGAAGAAGATAATCACCATGCTTGCTGCAGCAGCGATCCTGCCGCTCAATACACGGCTCACCGCCGACTGCGCCGACAAACCGCAGTATGAGTACACCATAATCAACAACGAAGCTACAATAACGGGTTTCAGCGGAGAGCCTGTATATATGGAGATTCCCGAAACCATCGAAGGCTGCCGCGTAGTCGAACTGCGCGACAATGCATTCTATGAATGCTCCTCGCTGCGGCATATTGATCTCCCCGACACCGTGCGAAAGATCGGGCACCACTGTTTCTACGCCTGCTCCGCACTTGAGGAGATAAACGTGCCCGACTCAGTCACCGACATCGGCATGGGATGCTTCTGCGGCTGTGCGGAGCTGAGCTCGGCAAAGCTTCCCGACACATTCAGCACGCTCCCCGAATCATGCTTCCGAAGCTGCACTTCACTCGTCAGCTTTATTGTCCCCGAAAGCGTACACCGCATCGGCGCATTCTGTTTCTCGGGATGCACCTCATTGAAAAACGTCACATTCGGCAGCGGACTTAAAGGTGTCCGAGACTGCTCATTCTATATGTGCGGTTCGCTGAAGGGGGTGTATGTTCCACCATCCGTAACAGATATAGGGATATGTGCATTCGGATATATCCCGTCAGACAACGGAGCTGTGGTCGCGGAGGATTTCGTACTTCTCGGGGACGGCAGCTCCCCTGTCAATGAATATGCAAAGGAAAACAACATAACCTTCACAGATGCCTCAGACACCGTACACGCCTTTGCAATACGCAGGATCAGCGGTGAGCGCGAACCGATATGTATCCCTTCGGTACTGATAATTGCAGGCGGCATCCTCGCCGCTGCTGCACTCGCTTTGCTGAAGAAGAGAAAAAGAACGGGTACAAAAGCAAAAACTAATACGGCTGTGCGGAACTGAGCAAAAAATTGCTTGCATTCTTCCGAAAAATATGCTATCATGAAGTTGATTATGATATGACTGATATAAATCATAATATAATTTTTTGGAGGGATATATAATGTCAGATTTCAAAAAGATCATGGCTGCCATTACCTGTGCTGCCATGACGGCTGTTTCTGCTCCTGCACCGTTTCTTTCCGATGCGGCTGACACTGAAGCAGAAGAACAGCAGTTCTGTGCACCGATAAGCGAGCTCGTTGACGATTCCGGTCTCGACATCGACTACGCCAGAGCACTCCAATATTCGCTCTACTTCTACGATGCGAATATGTGCGGTGATACCGTCGATGATGACACACGGCTTTCATGGCGCGGCAACTGCCACACCTATGATGCCCATGTTCCGATGATAGAATGGGACGGCGTTACCGACAAGGTAAGCAAGGGCGGTACCAACCTCTCCGCTGCTTTCATGGAGAAGTACAAGGACGTTCTTGATCCCGACGGCGACGGAACGATAGACGTTGCAGGCGGATTCCACGATGCAGGCGACCATGTAGAATTCGGTATGCCCGAAAACTACAGTGCCGCTACTCTCGGATGGGGCTACTACGAATACCGCGATGTCTACGAAAAGCTCGAACAGGATGACCACATCGAAACGATACTCCGTCACTTCAACGACTACCTCATGAAGTGTACCTTCCGCGACGATGACGGCACAGTCATAGCTCACTGCTATCAGGTCGGAGACGGAAGCATCGACCACTCGATATGGAACAACCCCGAAGTCGATATCATGCCGCGTCCTGCATTCTTCCTCACAGCCGACAAGCCGCAGACCGACTATGTTGTATCTGCCTGTGCTTCACTCGCTATCAATTATCTCAACTTCAAGGACACCGATAAGGAATACGCCGAGAAGTCGCTCGACTACGCAAAGGCTCTCTGGGATTTCGCCAACACCAACGAGAAGGAGCTTTCCGATAATGCAGACGGCCCCGGACAGTTCTACGGTTCAAGCAAGTGGGAGGATGACTACTGCTGGTGTGCAGCGTGGATGTACCTCGCAACAGGCGATGAAAGCGTATTTGACTATGCTGTGAAGATATTCGATTACTATGCTCCGTCAGGTTGGTGCTACTGCTGGAACGATATGTGGAGCGGTGCAGGTGTAATGTGGGCTGTTATCAATCAGCAGTATCCCGAGCTTAAGCTTGTTCCGAAGATCAGAAAAGCTCAGGGCAAAAACGACTATGTGTTTGACGACTTCTGGGACGATGACTGCGTAGGCAAGTGCCTGAGATCATGGCAGCAGAAGGAAACAGAAGGCGGATTCGCTCACCTCGATACATGGGGAAGCTGCCGTTACAATACTGCCATGCAGATGATCTGTCTGCTCTACGATAAGTACAAGAACAACGGAAAGCCCAGTGAATGGAGCGAATGGGCAAAGAAGCAGATGAATTACATCCTCGGCGACAACGACATCGATTTTAAGGAAGAACCTCAATATTCCGTACTCGCAGGCAAAAACGGCTCTCACGGCAAGAGAGCATTCATCGTCGGCTACAACGATACCGCCGTTAAGAATCCTCACCACCGTGCTGCTTCCGGACTTCTCATGGCTGAAGATCCCCGTGAGCAGAGACACATCCTCTGGGGTGCTCTCGCAGGCGGTCCTGACGATCAGGACGCTCACGACGATGCTACAAAGGACTGGACCGAAAACGAAGTAACCATTGACTATAATGCTGCACTTCCCGCAGCAGCAGCAGGTCTGTACGCTCTGTACGGCACCGAGGATATGGCAATAACACCCAATTTCCCTCCCGAGGACGAAAAGCGCGTTTACGGCGGCGGAAGTGACGGCGGCGGAAGCGGCTACTGGGTAGAGGCTATCGGTGTTGACGACCTCCACGACGACGGTTCAGGCGTTACAAAGATCTCATTCAAGGTACTGTCAGGAGAATCATCTCCCTCAAAGAATCTGTCAATAAGATACTATATCAACACTTCAGAAAATAAAGACCCCAGCGTTATCGAAGCCAAGGAGCTGTATGACCAGTCAAGCACAGAGGACGGCGCAGTCGGTGCTGACGGTATCGTTTCAGGTCCGTTCAAGTACGACAAGGTCGCTGATACCTACTATGTCGAGATATCGTGGGAAGACTACGTTATCGCAAACTCAGGCAAGAAATTCCAGTTCAGCGTCGGCTTCTACGGAAAGGGCGCATGGGATCCCGATGCAGGCGACTATGTTGTTCTCAAGTGGGATCCGTCAAACGACTGGAGCTATGACGGCTTGAAGATCGGTGTGGATACCGACTTCTTCGCTGTTGATGATCCGCCTGAGTCACGTACAGATAATATCTGTATCTATGCTGACGGAGTGCTCGTAGGCGGTACAGAGCCCGACGGCTCAACTCCCGAGCCCAAGGAAAGCACCACAACAACAGGCAAGACCACTACCACAACAAAGACAACTGCAACAACTACGGCAAGCAAGTCATCAACAACGGCTGCTACCGATGACGGCAATTACCTTGCAGGTGATGCCAACCTTGACGGCAAGGTAACAGTTGCTGATTCAGTAGCTATCCTTCAGTCACTCGCCAACAAGGACAAGTACGCTCTCAAGCCGCAGGGCTCAAAGAACGCAGACGTAATCGGAAACAATGACGGTGTTACAGCTAATGATGCACTTGCCATACAGATGTATGATGCCAAGAAGTATGATAAGCTTCCCGTAACAAGCAAGTAAAACAAAACAAGGCTCACGGTATTAGGGGGTTACCCTTTACCGTGAGCCTTTTCTTTATATATATCAATCGTCAAACAGAGGCGTGGAGAAATACCTTTCGGCAGTATCAGGCAATATGGTCACAACAGTTTTGCCCTTTCCGAGCTTCTCAGCCATTTTAAGTGCCGCAGCAACATTCGTGCCGCTCGATATTCCGCACATGATGCCCTCTTTGGCAGCAAGGTCCTTTGCTGTGCGGATAGCCTCCTCATCGGTGACTATGTAGATATCATCATAAATGTTCTGATTAAGTATATCAGGGATAATGCCGTCACCAATACCCATCTGGAGATGAGTACCGATATTGCCTCCTGCAAGTATTGCGGCATTTTCAGGCTCGACTGCCCATATCAGCATATCCGGATACTGGGATTTCAGTGTCTCGCCGATACCTGTGATGGTTCCGCCTGTTCCTATGCCAGAGCAGAAGCCGTCTATTCTGCCCGCGGTCTGCTCAAGTATCTCCAGTGCTGTATGATACTTGTGAGCGCAGATGTTATTGACATTCGCAAACTGCTGGGGAACAAACACGTTCTTATCCTCCTCAGCCATTCTCAGGGCGGTGTCAAGGCACTCCTGTATGCATCTTCCGATGTCGCCGTCATCGTGTATGAGTATCACCTCTGCACCATAGTGACGAACGAGCTTGCGGCGTTCCTCACTGACTGAATCAGGCATGATGATTATCGTCCTGTATCCGCGTACAGCTCCGACAAGAGCAAGACCGATGCCCTGATTGCCGCTGGTCGGCTCGACAATTATCGTATCCTTGCCTATTCTGCCCTCCTGCTCAGCGTGCAGTATCATATTGTATGCGGTTCGTGTCTTGATAGAGCCGCCGACATTGAGTCCCTCAAATTTGACTAAAACATCAGCACTGTCAGGCTTGCTCATGCGATTGAGCTTTATCATGGGAGTGTGTCCCATAGCCTCGATAATGTTATTGTAAACCATTCAGATGATTCTCCTTAGTGCAGTACAGTTTGTAATGGTATGTTCGCCCGATCTGCACGGGCTTTATAAAACGTCAGTACTTTTATTATATAACAATACACAGCAAAATGCAAGTGATTTCACAGTATTATTGGCAAGGCACGTACTTTATGCCTCACGTCTCACTTTTTACCTGCTGAAACCTGTTATATCCCTGATGACCTCTCCTGCGATGATAAGTCCGGCAACGGACGGCACAAACGCATTTGAGCCGGGAGTGCTTCTGCGTGAGCCGCTGTCATCGCACAGACCGCTTATCGGAGTAAGTGCCTCCTCCTTTGAGTAAACGACCTTGAGCGACTCAACTCCGCGTTTTTTCAGTTCGCGCCGCATGACTCTTGCCAGCGGACAGACAGAGGTGCTGTATATATCCGCGACCTCAAAAGCCGTAGGATCTATCTTGTTTCCTGCTCCCATACTGCTTATCACAGGGACTCCTGCCGCCGCCGCACGCATGATTATCTCGATCTTGCCTGTAACAGTGTCGATCGCGTCTACAACATAGCTGTACTGAGTAAAGTCAAACCCATCGGCAGTATCAGGCATAAAAAAAGCAGCGTGCTTTACCACAGAACATTCGGGATTAATATCATGCAGACGCTGCTCTGCCGCATCGACCTTGAGCATTCCTATCGTACTCTGAACGGCAAATATCTGGCGGTTCAGATTACTCGGAGCAACTCTGTCATTGTCGATGAGGTCGAGTGCTCCGACTCCCGAACGTGCAAGAGCCTCAGCAACGTGACCGCCGACTCCGCCGATGCCGAAAACTGCTACTCTCGAAGCCGCAAGCTTTTCCATAGCCTTTTCACCAAATAACATTCCGGTCCGCACAAATTCCTCACGCATAGTGTTCACCTTATTTCCTGTTCTTTCCCAAAGCGCGCTTTATTACAAGCTCATACGCCGCAACTGATATGACCGCTCCGAAAGCTCCCTGAACCACATTCGCAGGAACTCCGAGCAAAGCCGCGCTGAACGAATGATAGAGCACAGCCTCAAATAACGCATACCCGACTATCATCACCGTTTCCGCAGCAGCCGCAGCAGCTATCCTCGGAAGAAGTGCTCCCGAATGTCTGCCTGCCGTGCGTATCACAAGTGCTGACACAACAGCCATTGCTGCCTTGACAAAAAGCGTCACGGGAGCATATACAACAAAGCCGCTTATTATATCTGCTATTGCCGAGCCGATACCTGCGGCTGCGGCTCCGTATAAAGGTCCGAGCAGCCATGCTCCGATATTTATGATACTGTCTCCGAGATTGACATAACCTTTTGTCGGAGACGGTATCTGTATGATAAGTGTTGCCACAACGGTCAGTGCTGTAAACATAGCCGCCTGTGTCATCACACTGAGTTTGTCCTTATGCATATTAAACACCTCTTGATAGGACAAAAAACCTGTCAGGCTGCCTGCACATTGCTCTGCGGCACCCTACAGCTCACCATTATACCACTATATTCTCAAAATTGCAAGCACAATACTTTCCATGCCTGAAACTGACTGTGAATTTTTCTTGTCACTGCCGTATTGACAAACCTCAGCTTTTATTGTATAATATATAAGTATATTTTAACCTTTATGATATTAAGGAGTTGTTCATTATGGGTAAGCAGATGTCAAGATCAAGCTACGACAAGCTCGTCCTCGAGCTTGACGATCTCAAGATCAATAAACGTAAGGAAGTCGCTGAGCGACTCAAGGTCGCTCGTTCATACGGAGACCTCTCCGAGAACGCTGAGTACGATGAAGCAAAAAATGAGCAGGCTATTCTTGAAGCCAAGATCGCTGAGCTCCAGCACACCATTGACAATGCGGAGGTCATCGAGGATTCAAATATCTCGGTAGACGAGATCGGTATGGGCTCAGTTATCAAGATAAGAAAGGTCGGCTCAAAAAAGACCGAGACCTTCACTATCGTGGGTACTAACCACGTTGATGTCAGAAACCACATGATCTCAGACGAATCACCTATCGGTAAGGCTGCTATGAAAAAGAAGGTCGGCGATACATTTATCGTCGAAGCTCCTGTTGGCGAGCTTCGCTTCGAGGTCGTTGACATCTCTAAATAAAACCCGAAAGGACGTTTCAGAATGAGCGATACTATCATTAATCCCGCTGTTCCCGCCGAGGAAGAGCAGGACATCAACATATTAAAGAAAGACAGACTCGACAAGCTCGCTGCTCTGCGTGAGGGAGGCTGCGATCCGTTCACAGTCACCAAGTATGAAGTCACAGGTCACGCCGCAGATTATAAGGCTCAGTACGAGGCTCAGGAAGCTGCTCTGATCGAAGAAGCAGGCGGAGATGAGGAAAAACTCGCCGCTTCAATCGAGGCACTCCATGAGAACACCGTTCGTATTGCCGGAAGAATAATGAGCTGGAGAGACATGGGCAAGGCAAACTTCATCGATGTACGTGACGCATCTGACCGTATTCAGGTCTATGTGCGCTCAAACGACATAGGTGCAGACCTGTTCAAGGAATTCAAGAAGAAGTGGGACATCGGAGATATTATCGGTGTCGAGGGCTTCGTTTTCAGAACAAAGAAGGGCGAGATCTCCATACACGCCAAGAAGATCGAGCTTCTCTCAAAGTCACTCCTCCCCCTGCCTGAAAAATGGCACGGTCTCAAGGACACCGATACAAGATACCGTCAGCGTTATCTTGACCTCATAATCAATCCCGAAGTCAAGGATACATTTGTAAAGCGTTCAAGAATCATCGCTTCGATCAGACGTTACCTCGATAATCAGGGCTTCATGGAGGTTGAAACTCCTATGCTGGTCTCAAATGCAGGCGGTGCTGCTGCAAGACCGTTTGAGACACATTACAATGCTCTTGACGAGGAAGTCAAGCTCCGTATCAGCCTTGAGCTCTACCTCAAGCGTCTTATTGTCGGCGGTCTTGAGAAAGTCTACGAGATCGGCAGAGTTTTCCGCAACGAAGGCGTTGATACCCGCCACAACCCCGAATTCACGCTCATGGAGCTCTATCAGGCTTATACCGACTATTACGGAATGATGGATCTCACTGAGAATATGTTCCGTCATGTTGCTCAGGAGGTCTGCGGAACTACCTGTGTTCCTTACGGAGAGTATATGATCGACCTCGGCAAGCCGTTCGAGCGTCTGACCATGATAGATGCAGTCAAGAAGTATTCAGGCGTTGATTTCAACAACATCACCACCCTTGAGGAAGCTCGCAGAATAGCTGACGAAAAGGGCGTTGAATATGAGGAACGCCACAAACGCGGCGACATCCTCAACCTCTTCTTCGAGGCTTTCGTTGAGGAGCACCTCATCCAGCCGACATTCATCATGGATCATCCTATCGAGATTTCTCCTCTCACCAAGAAAAAGCCTGATGCACCTGATTATGTCGAGCGTTTCGAGCTCTTCATCACAGGCCGTGAGATGTGTAATGCATACTCCGAGCTGAATGATCCTATCGACCAGCGTGAACGCTTTAAGGCACAGGAGGAGGCTCTCAGTCAGGGCGACGAGGAAGCTAACCGCACTGATGAAGATTTCCTCCGCGCTCTTGAAATAGGTATGCCTCCTACGGGCGGCATCGGCTACGGTATCGACCGTCTCGTTATGCTGCTCACAAACAGCGCATCTATCAGAGACGTACTGCTCTTCCCGACAATGAAGAGCCTTCCCGCTGCCGGCGGTCGTCAGTCCAAGGATGAGGACGAAAACGAAGAATAATATATAAATACTTCGGGCGGACAGAAGTCCGCCCTTGTCCGTGTTACGGAGGAACTATGAAAGATACGGAAAAAAAGAACGCTCCCACATTTGACGACGACAAGCTCCACATCTCAAAGAGCGTTTTCCAGACGTCAAAGGAAATGCATGACAAAGCCGATGAGGAAGCCCGTCTCAGACACGACGAGGCTCAGCGCAAGTACAATGAGCAGCAGAAAAAAGCCGCTGAGGCACGCGAAAAGCGTCTCAATGATGAACGCCTTGAGCTGCTGAAGCTGAAAACAGGCGTTATCACAGAAAGCGAGACTATCCGCGAGGAAAAGCCTGAACAGATCAAACAGCCGCTTCTGAAAAGAATAGGGAACTTCTTCTACCTCAACAAATGGTGGCTCGGGATAGCTTGTGTGCTCGTTTTCATCGGCGGACTGCTCGTGTATAACTACGCTTCTCGTCCGCGCCCCGATATGATAGTGCTTATGATAGGCATGAATCAGGAGCTTGGTGAACAGTCAGAGCTTCAGGACTACCTTTCACAGTTCACTCCCGACAATAACAAAAACGGAAAGAAGTTCACTTCGCTGTACTATATCCCATACACAGGTGTGGAGAAGGACGACTTCGTCAACAGCGTGCCGCAGAAGCTGACGGCAGAGCTTCAGAACTCCGACTCCGTCATTGTGATAGCCAACAAGGACATCGGCAGCGTTGTCACTCCCGAGGAGACATTCGTTGACCTTTCAGAGATGTACCCTGATAATCCGCATATAGACAAATACAAGTTCATGCTCAAGGATACGGATTTTGCAGAAAAAGTCGGAGTATCAGACAGTGTCGTATCAAGCGACTGGTTCATCGCTATCCGCAAGCCGCAGAAGCTCATCTACTCCAAGCAGGAGGATATGCAGAAAACATACGACAGAGATCTTGCCGCATTTGATGCTATCATAAAAGACCTGAGCTGAGAAATGGGCGGTCGAAAAAATCCCGATATATTGTGGTTTGACAAATTCGCTGTTTGTGGGGTAGAATTCTCACGGCATAAGATGTATACTGTTTTCAGAGGTGATATTTATGGATCAGATCAAAACAGGAAAATTCATTGCTTCATTGCGCAAGCAGCATAATCTTACTCAGGAGGCACTGGGAGAAAAACTCGGTGTCACCAACAAAACAGTATCCCGATGGGAAAATGGAAACTATATGCCCGACATTGAAATGTTCCAGCTGATCTCCAAAGAGTTCAATGTAAGCATCAACGAGCTGCTTTCCGGAGAATTCATTTCAGATGAAGATTTCAAAAGAAAAGCTGATGAAAATATCGTTGCTGTTTCAAAGTCAGACCTGTTTTCAACAGAAGAAAGAAAAGCATATTTCAAAAAGAAATGGCGCAAAGAGCATATATCCCTGTTCGTTCTGCTTGGGATCATTCTGATCGCAGCCGTGGTGCTGCCGTTTATTCTGGGCAAGCCATGGTTTGCTTGTTTTGCTCCCCTGCTGGCGTTTGTCGGGTACTGCTATCAGAATAATAAGATGATGGCTTATGTTGAACACAATCTATACAACTGATTCTTTCCGAAAGGCAATAACGGTATAGACAAGCCCTTATTTCTGAACAATAAAACACCTGCCGAAAAGAGAGATTTTCTCTTTCAGCAGGTGTTTTTCATTATACGGAATAAATGTGCTCCCTCACGTTCATATCATGCGTTGACTGTATCAGAAGCCAAGCTCCTCGCCTACGATTATGACCTTGATACGTCCTTTATGACGCTGCTGAGCCGATATGAGGTAGTTGCAGCAAATACGTCCGTCACCGCTGCATCCGTCACTCATCTGGTGGTCGGAATTCTTCAGCGACACACATTCGCCTGTCTTTGCACAATAGGTTTCACAATTCAGGCGGACGCAGTTTGGCGGTGCTGCCATATTCTTCACGCGCACCTCTGCTTCATTAAGGTCGCGTACTATCTTATTGTATCCCGCAATAACAATGACAGAATCAGGTCCGAAAGCGATAGCCGCAATGCGGTTGCTGTTGCCGTCTACATTATAGAGCACGCCGTCCTCGGTAATGGCATTAGCACTCGTGATATAGACATCCGCAGAAAAAGCCTGTCTGTATGAAGCCTTTATCTCCTCGGGAGTTGTCGCCTTTGAGCGGTCGATATAGTTGTATCTTCCTGAATTGAGCAGGTCAGGTATACCGCACTCCTTCATTGATTCGCTTCCGCCGTGAGTGACCGTGCATCCCTCAGGCATGAGCTTTTCGACGAGCGGACGTACATCAGCCGCAGTCGGAGCGTAGTAATACTCCATATTATTTTTCTTCAGGTTCTCCCCTGTCCTGCCTATGCGCATTTCAAGGACGGTTTTCTTGTCAGGATTCATAACGATTCTCCTTATCAGTAATAATATAACAGCTATGCGGAGCCATACGGCTCCGCATAATCATTCTATTCACTCATTGTCAGGCTCAAGCAGAGCATAATTTCCATCAGCACGCTTATATACGACGTTAATTGTACCTGTGTCCGCATTGAGGAACATGAAGAACGCATGACCGAGAAGGTTCATCTGGAGGATAGCCTCCTCAACGTTCATCGGACGAAGCTTGAACTTCTTATCCTTGATAACAGCGTAATCTGTTATCTCCTCTACCGGCTCGGCAAAGGCTTCCTTGAAAGCTGTATCCTTCAGTTTCTTTTCGACCTTTGTCTTGTTCTTGCGGATCTGCCTGATGATCTTATCTATCGCATCGTCAAGAGCAACTGCCTTGTCCTCTGCGGAACGCTCGGCACGGTAGATCATACTGTTGTATTTTACCGTAAGCTCAAGAACTATCTTGTTCTTAACTTCTGACATAACGATCTTTGCGTCTGCCTCATCTCCGAAGAATTTTCCGAGTCTTGAATTGATCCTTGCTTCAGCTTGTTCTGTGAAGTTCTGCGGTATCTGCATTTTCTTAGCTGTGATAGTTGTTTTCATAGAGTGATGGCCTCCTTCAGCTCTTGTAATAAGAGCATTATTTTATGGTTATATTATACCATAAAAATAACGGCTTTACAAGTGAATTTTGTTAATTTTGTT
>JAKSQV010000023.1 GCA_024403935.1 Ruminococcus sp.
AACAAAACAAATTTTTTTTGCTTTTCTCATAATAAATGCATCAACCTCCAAATTCCTATTTGCAACTTACTTAAATACCGATTTATCCTGCTGCAATTCATAGCCTTGCCATAATGTCAATAAAAACGCCATAGTACCTCTGACTGTATATCAGGAATACTATGGCGAAAAAATCTGTATCAGCTCTGCGTGCGTTACTTCTTCTTTGTAACGGGAGCAGCGTTCTGTGCGGCAGGCTGCTGTGCGGACTGGGGATTCTGTCCGAGAGCAGGGGAGGCTTTCAGCGTGTGCTGGAGCTTTTCCTTCGTGCGCTTGATGTCAAGGAGTGACTTGTTATGCGTTGCCTCTGCATCGTTGAGCATCTGAGCTACTGAGAGAGCCGCATTTTTCTGGAGGTTGGTAGAAGCGGTCTGAGCCTTCTGGAGAATATCAACAGCCTTCTTCTTTGCCTCTGTTACGATAGCTTCCTGTGATACTATCTGCTGAGCTCTTTCCTCTGCCTTGCGAATAATGCCTTCTGCGTTGAGCTTTGCCTCGTTGAGGATGCGCTGGCAGTCGAACTCTATCTTTTTAGCTTCCTTGAGCTCGTGAGGCATATTCAGGCGTATATCGTTGATAAGCTCGCGCATACGCTCACCGTCAACTATTTTCTTATGTGAAACAAAGGGGACGGATGTGGACTTGTCCAGCAATTCGTCCATTTCCTCAAGTATTTCATCAATATTCATAATATCTTACCTCTCCTTTATCAATCTTGACCTTATGTCATCAAGTATTCTTTCGGGAACAAAATGGCTTATATCTCCGCCGAAGTAGGCTATCTGCTTTACCACACTTGAGCTGAGGTACATATTCTCCGCAGCAGTGGTCAGGAATACTGTTTCTGCATTGGCGTAGAGCTTCTTGTTGGCTAGTGCCATCTGGAACTCATATTCAAAGTCGCTGACGGCTCTCAGACCTTTGACGATAGCCACCGCGCCGACGTTGCGGACATAATCCGCAAGGAGACCGTCGAGAATATCAATTACCACATTATCGAGATCCTGTGTTACTGCTTCGATCATCAGCATACGCTCCGTTGCGGTGAAGCTCGGCTGAGCCTTGCCTGCATTTCGGGAAATAAGCACGATCACCTTATCAAACAGCTTGGATGCTCTTGTGATAATGTCAAGATGGCCAAGTGTAACGGGGTCGAAGCTTCCGGGACAAACGGCTACTCTTCTCATTCGTCATCCTCCTCTGAGGGCTTTGTGAATACGGCAACATTTATCTTGCCGTAGCTGTAAACTTTTTTCAGCGACATACCGTCAGGTGCTTCGGGAGTACCGGCTTCCTGCTCATATTCACAGATCACCGAGCCGCCGCTTCTGAGCTTTGCTGCTGCCAGAGGCAGGAGCTTCGGGATATGACCTGATCTGTACGGCGGATCGAGAATGATGATATCAAAGTTCTGTGATGTGAGCTTAATATAATCATAGCTGTCCCGCGTTATGACCTCGGCAAGCCTGTCAAGCTTAGTGCTTTTCAGATTCTCGTTGACACATTTCACCGATTTTGCGGAACTGTCCACAAAAACTGCGTGAGCTGCGCCGCGGCTGAGTGCCTCGATGCCCATCTGACCGCTTCCTGCAAAGAGGTCGAGAACATCTGCGCCGTCAAGCTCGAACTGTATCGAGGAGAAAATGCCCTCCTTGACCTTATCGCTTGTGGGCCGCACGTCGAGTCCTTCAGGGGCAATGAGCCTGTGACCGCGTGCAATACCTGTAATAACTCTCATTTGAATTAATCCTCATCATACCGGATACATCTTTTCGGCGAGCTGCCGAAATCCATATACAAAGCTATTATATCATACAATATAAAAAAAAGCAAGAGGAAAGAAGATATTTTTTGTCTCTTTTTTCAGCACTAACCACAGCGGCGATGCACAGAACGGAATATTTGCTGTTATCTGAAGTATATATTGATTAATTCTGCGGTTTATTGTATAATATAAGTAAGTGCCTGAGCGGAGACTGTCATGTGCTCCTGCTTCAGGCGGGATACGACTATTGTTTTCGACTGCGGGAGCTCAGGCTCTCTGCAAATCAAGGAGGATATAATGAAAAATATGTTCAGAAAGCTTGCGGCACTGTCTCTGACCGCAATTACCATTCTCACAGGCTGCGGAGCGTATATGGATGTTTCCAATGAGACGCAGGAGCCTACATACTCGACACTTCAGGTCTACACGGACTCTGAGGAGGAAACGGCTGAGGCAGATGTGCGTTCGGTTGAGGCGGATACGACAGTTTCAGAGGTACAGACGAAGCAGACCACTGCCTCCGCGAGAAATACGACTGCAGCCAACACGAAAAAGACCAAGGCTGCCAAGACAACGGCAAAGCCGGCAAAGACCACTGCTGTACGGACTACTGCGGCTCCTGTGACTACTGCTGCAAACAAAGAATATGTCGAGTATCACTTCCGCAGCAAGAAGTATCTTCAGCAGCATTTTGAAAAGCACGGCGGCGAATTCAAGGACGATTTCGGCTATAAGACCGAGAAGGAATATGAACAGGGAGCGAGCGATGTCATCAACGATTCCGATGCCCTCCACAAGACCGAGAAAGAGGACGGCGACGATATTTACTACATTGAAGATACGAATGAGTTCGTAGTGCTGGCGAAGGACGGCTATATCAGGACATATTTCCGCCCCGATGCAGGCAAGAAGTATTATGACAAGCAGTAGGATGTGAAAAATGAATCCAAGACTTCCCTATCTCCGCGAAAAGACTTCGAAGCTCACCGCTTCTCCCGGAGTATACCTCATGAAGAACAAGGAGAGCGCGATAATATACATCGGCAAGGCGAAGAATCTCAGGAACCGCGTTACGAGCTATTTCCGCGAGAATCCCGACCATACCGTGAAGGTCGCGGCAATGGTTTCGAACGTCTATGACTATGACTATATCGTAGTAGACAGCGAATACGAGGCGCTGCTGCTCGAATGCAGCCTTATCAAGCAGCACAAACCCAAGTACAATATTCTTCTCAAGGATGACAAGGGCTACCACTATATCCGCATTTCCGACGAGGAGTATCCGCGTATCACCAATGAGAAGAACAACAAGGCAGGCGGCACCTACCTCGGTCCGTACACGAGCGGTTCTGTTACCAAGGAAGCAGTCAATGAAGCCAACCGCGTATTTATGCTCCCGACGTGCAGGAGACGTTTTCCGCAGGACTTCGGCAGGGAGCGTCCGTGCCTCAACTACCATATCAAGCTTTGTATGGGAGTCTGCCGCGGCAGGATAGACAAGGAGACCTACTGCTCCGCAGTAGCCGAGGCAGTGGAGTTCATCAAGTCGGGCAGCGCACAGTCGGTCGAACGCATGGAGCAGGAGATGAATGAAGCGGCGGAGGCTCTCGATTTTGAGAAGGCGGCAATGCTCCGTGACAGGATAGCCGCTGTCAGGAAAGCAGGAGAGAAGCAGAAAATAATAAACAGCGGCGTGGATTCGGCTGATGTCATCGGCATTGCCGAAGCGTACAGCGAAATATTCATATCGGTGCTGATGTACCGTGAAAACAGGCTGTATGACAAGGCTGTTTTCGAGCTTGAAAAGCCTGCCGACGGCGAGGATATCCTCAGCCTGTTCCTTGTGCAGTTCTATCACGGGCGCGAGGATATACCGCACACTGTCGCAGTTGACCATATTCCCGAGGATGGTGCGCTGATAGAGGAACTGCTCACAAAGCAGGCAGGCAGGAATGTGCGTCTGCATCAGCCGCAGAGGGGCAGATTGCCGGAGCTGATGAGGCTTGCAAAGTCCAATTCCGCGGAGTACGCAGCTCTGCGTAATGACCGCACAGGCAAGGAGGTCATCGCGCTTGAACAGCTTGCAAAAAGTCTCGGACTTGCACGTCCGCCGAGGTATATTGAGGCGTACGATATCTCAAATCTTTCGTCGGAGTCGATGGTAGCAGGCATGGTCGTATTCGAGGACGGCAGACCGCTGAAAAAAGCGTATAAGCGTTTCAATATCAAAGAGCAGGAGTATCAGAACGACTACGGCAGTATGCGTGAGGTGCTCCGCAGAAGGCTCGCCCATATCGTTGAACAGGACGGCGACGTATTCTTCAACCGAACGCCCGACCTCATTCTCCTTGACGGCGGAACAGGTCACGTTCACGCGGCAGAGCCGCTTCTGAGAGAGTTCGGGCTGGATATTCCGCTGTTCGGCATGGTCAAGGATGACAGACACCGTACCCGTGCGATAGCAGAGGGCGGCAGGGAGATACAGATAAACGAGCTGAGGGCGGTATTTGACCTTATCACGCGCATACAAGACGAGGTCCACCGCTATTCCGTGAGCTTTATGCATCAGAAGCACAAGAAAAAGACGTACAGCTCGGAACTGCTTACGGTCAAGGGCATAGGCGAGAAAAAAGCAGCAAAGATACTGATAAAGTACAAGACAAAGGCAAATCTGCTGAAAGCGACTCCCGAGGAACTTGCTTCCACGGCGGGCGTGAGCCCCGGAGCAGACCGTGAGCTGTGGGAGGTCATTCAGGATATGTAAAAAAGCGGCATTGCGCTTGGCAATGCCGTTTTTGTTTTACTTTGAATATTCAGGAAGCTTGTCTATTGCCTTTGCATCAAGCTTCTGTACCGCGAGTGCATCCTTGCCTGTGATACCGTCGCCGGGGTCATAGCAGTCTGCGTTTACTGTACCCTGAGCGGAAAGCGCATACTTGTCCTTGTTGGCGATGGACTGGAGGATAGCTACTGCGTCAGCAACAGTGACCTTCTTGTCAACGTTTGCGTCACCGATGAGTGATGCGGCTGGGAGTGAAGCTGTTGAGCCGCCCTGTGATGCAGTGGTCGATGCGGCAGTTGTGCTTGCAGTTGTGGAAGCCGCAGTTGTAGTTGTTGTCAATGCCTTTGTTGCAGTTGTTGTTGCCTTGGTGGTTGTTGTTGCGTGCGGAGTGCCTGCGAGCTGTCCGTAAACGATACCGCAGCCGACAGTTGACATATACAGCTTGCCGAACTCGTCAAGGTCGCCTACGATGTAGTTGCCGTTGCCTGTACCGCCGTAGAGGTGGTCGGTGTTGATGCATACCCACGACTTGCCGCCGTCCTGCGAGCGGTAGATGCCCTCGGGATCGGACTCCTCAGGCTTGCCGTAGAAGTAGAGCGTGTTGAGGTCTCCTGCCTTTTCGGGAGCACCGTAGCCTACGGTCTTTGCGTAGAATACGTTGTCCATCTTTGTGGGTGTACCGTCTGTTATCGTGTACATACCCTGCCAGCCGGCAGCCATAACGATGCTGCCGTTGCCGAGGTATGCGGGATCGCCTGTGTGGTCGCACATATCATACTTGCAGACAACAGTCTCCTTGAAGGTCTTGCCGTAGTCGGTGCTGACTGCAAAGGCGTAGTGTGATTCTTCGAGCGTAGGCTCCTTTTTGGTCATATCCGAAGCCCAGTAGTCATTGTGAGTGAGGACTGAAGCGTAGACGGTCTTGGGATCCTTGGGATCAACGAGCACATATACGCCCTTGCTGGCGTTTATGCCTGAGACCTTGTTCCATGTGCTGCCCCAGTCGTCGGTGTAGGAGACTCCGCCTGATGTGCTTGTGTTGAAGACTCTGTACTTGCCTGCGGAAAGCTCCGTGATAGCGAGCTTGCCGCCTGTGCAGGCAGGCTTGAACACCTTCCATGATTTGCCGCGGTCTGTTGTATAGTAGCCGCTTCCTGTATTGTTGCCGTCACCGTTTGCGGTTCTTGCCCAGACATCGGTGTTCTGCGGGCATACCGCGATAGCTGAGGTCGAGCCCATATTTGGCTTGTACTGGTCGCCGATCACGTCAACGGAGCTGTGAACGAAGCCGTCATAGTCACCGATGGCTGAGAGGTCGAGACCGTCTGCCGTGCTGACAAAATCGAGAGAAACGACTTCCTCGATGCCGTCGGGATGGAACGTGAAGGTGGGGAGCTTGTCCTCGTCTGTGCTCCATATATTGGTGGCAACGAAGACGCCGTTGCCCGATGTTATGAACATTCTGTCAGAGTCGCGAGGATCGGTAACGACTGTGCCCGACCAGTGGATAGCCTTATCGCGTATCCAGTCGTAGCCGCCGTCCTGAAGGTAATCTGAAACAAGCGGCTGATTCCAGCCCTTGGTCTTTCCGGGGGTGAAGTTTTCCCATGTCTTTCCGCCGTCGAACGAGCGGAAGTACTGGTCGCCCCATGAGGGACCGTGCTCCTCAGTCCACGGTTCCCACTCCTGATCCTGCCACTTGCCGCAGGTACCTGCTATCATGTGGTCGGGATTTGAGGGGTCAGCCCATATCGAGCCGAAGCCTGCTGTTGTTTCGAGGATATTTGTTACTGTGCCTGTCTTGGGAGAGTAGCGGAATCCGCCGCCCGAAGCTCCGTTGAAGGCAAGGCCTGCGATATACGAGATAAGGAGGTCGCCGTTTGAATCAACGTTGATACGTGACGGGAAGCTTCCTGTCGGGAGGTCCTTGCTGAGCACAGTATATTTGTCAGATTTTACGTCGGCAACGTGAACGTTGGCAACGCCCGACTTTGAGGTCGCAACGTATACCTTGCCGCCTGTGATCGCGATAGCCGCAACGCCGTTCTGATTATTGTAGGCATCAGCGGTAACGGAACGCGCGATATTTTCGGTCCATGTGGGCCACTTTGTGGTCTTGTCAAAGAGTCCGAGGTCGTCGTATCCCTTGACGGGAGCCCATGTTTCGCCGCCGTCGGTGGACTTGATGAGCGCGGAAACAGAATTCTCATCGCTGGTAACGTCTCCGCCTGCATAGATCGTTTTCGGATCGTCGGGATCGACTGCGATAGACTCGCCGCACTGACGTCCGTCACCGTTGCCCATTACCTTGATGAGCTTGGTAATGTCTATTTCCTTGAAGGTTTTGCCGCCGTCAGTTGTCTTGAAGATAACTGTCTTTTCTGACGAGAAGTAAGCACATCCGCAGAGGAAATAAACGGTATTGTCGTCGGTCGGGTCAACAGCCATTGCGTCAACGCTGAGCAGACCGCGGTCTGCATCTGTTATGAAGCCGAAGAGCTGTTCCCAGCTTTCGGTATCATAGTTGTACCTGTATGCGCCGCCGACATCGGTACGGGCGTACATGACTTTCTTTCCTGTAACGATTCCCGAAACGAAGCCGCCGCCGCCTATTCTGAGCGTACCCCATTCCATTGTTGACGAGGCATCCTTTGTAGCAGCGTTTGCCATATTTACGCCGCCGGAGAGACTCGCCTGAGCTGCACAGGCTGCTGTGATGCCTAATGCACAGACGCCTGCGATTGTTTTCTTGAATAAATGCATAGAAACTCCTCCATTTGTATTTTTGCCCGATGCAAGGCCTGATATTATATTTGTTGTCTTGCGGCAGTGATCTGCTCATGTTTTCAGGCAAGTATATATTATCATTAAAAAAGGTACTTGTCAACCGATTTTTTGATGATTTATACTAATAAAACGTAATGTTTCTATGAATATAAAGATTATTTTATATATGCATAAGATTATAGTGACTATCCGGTACGGTTTTTACTGTTAAAAATGTAAAATAAATCGTTTGTACTTGACAAACAAGAACGAATGTTCTATAATGAGAATCAACAAGGAATTGGAACAAATGTTCTTAAAGCTGCCTGACGCTTTTTCATTCCCGTTGAAGAAGCGTCCATCTCCCTAACAATGCACTACAAAAAGGAGGCTTTGACATGGAAAATATGATAAACGGCTATGTGGAAAGCTGCATGCGCGTGAAGCACCGTATCACCGAGCTCACGCACCAGAGGAACTATTTGAAGCAACAGGGCGATATGTGTTCGATAGAGGAGCTTGACCTTGACAGAAGGATAAAGCTGCTCTATTGTGAGTACGGTCAGATGCAGGAGGTGATCTTTGCTCTGAGATCGTACACAAGGAGGCTGGAAAAGAGTGCCGAGACGTAAAAGCTATTCCGATACATTCACAGGCGAAGCCGACAAGAATATACGCAGTATACTCTGCTGCGGAGAGGAATCGCAGCACGCACGGCTGAAAAGAATACTGTTAAAAGGAATAAATAATGAGCCTACTCCGAGAAAAAAGGAGATAATTGTGCTATACTATTTTAGAGGTAAGGATACTACCGAGATCTCTGAAATGCTCGGAGTCAGTCCGCAGGCTGTCAGTGCGGCGCGGGCGAGAGCAAGACTGAGACTTTTCAGGATACTTCAATACTATTTGTGAGGTCAGAAGCATGGATACACCAATTTATGATTTCCTGAAATACTACGCTGATTCGGGAACTGTACGCTGCCATATGCCGGGACATAAGGGGAGGGAGTTCTTTCCCGACGATATTGCGCCGTCACTCGACATCACCGAGATATTCGGTGCGGACAGTCTCTTTGAGGCTGACGGAATAATAAGGCAGAGCGAGCGCGGAATGTCAGAGCTGTACGGCACAGCCGATACATTCTATTCCGCAGGCGGCTCTACGCTGTGTATTCAGGCAATGCTCGCAGCAATGAAGCAGGAGGGCAGGACGGTGGTCGCGGTTCGCAATGTCCACCGTTCGTTCCTGAATTCGGCGGCTCTGCTCGGACTTGATGTGAAGTGGGTCATGCCCGATTATACTGACGGCATACTCTCGGGTACGATATGCCTCGATGACATAGAGCATGAGCTTGCCAAAACTCCGTCTGCCTGCGTGTATCTGACCTCTCCCGACTATACGGGCAGAATGGCGGACATACGCGCAATAGCAGAGGTCTGTCACAGGTACGGAGCACCGCTTCTTGCAGATAACGCGCACGGAGCGCATCTGCGCTTCATGCCCGAGGACTGTCATCCGATAACTCTCGGAGCTGATATGTGCTGCGATTCGGCACACAAGATGCTCCCTGCACTTACGGGTGCGGCGATGCTGCATACCTCCTCAGAGAAGTATGCGGAGGTGCTGAGACAGTGCATGAGCCTGTTCGCATCGACAAGCCCGTCATACCTGATACTTGCATCACTTGACCTGTGCCGCAGGTACATATCGGAGCAGATACGCATCGACACAGAGTTGAATATCACAGAGATAAACAAGCTGAGACACACATTCGCAGACAGCATTGCCTTCGCTGACGGCGATCCCTTTCATATTACGCTGAAGGCGGCAGAGAGCGGACTGAACGGCAATGAGCTTGCCGGACTACTCCGCAAAGGCGGTGTTGAGTGCGAGTATGCGGACAGCGGACTCGTTGTACTGCTGATGTCACCGATGAGTACTGTCGGCGACTATGTACGGCTGACGGCTGCGCTTGACAGTGCGCTTTCAGCAGCAGGACGCTGTGAGCCGCATTCGGACGGCTTGGTTCTTCCGCTGCCGGTGAGAGCAATGAGCATACGCGATGCGGTGCTCGCGCCAAGTGAGGAAATCCCCGTTTCTGAGGCTGAGGGACGTATATGTGCGGCAGTAAAGGTGCCGTGTCCTCCCGCAGTTCCGATAGCGGCAAGCGGCGAGACGATCAGCAGGGAATGCATTGATATTTTCAGAAGATACGGCATCGACACCGTGAATGTGGTGCGCGCCGCGGAGTAAGAGGAGATTTATCTTGATATTCCTGATGCAATATGATATAATAAATGCGTTGCATTCATTATATAGATTCAGATGCCCTTGCAGATACGCAGATCGGGCGATTATATCATAACACTTCGCTTTTATGATACAAGGTTTACTATATACAGGCTGCGGATAGGTGATTGATATGACAAAGATATACGGAAACAAACAACTGCTGGCTACGCTGGCAGGTATGCGCGAGAGCGGACGCACCGCTCATTCGCTGATATTCTACGGTGAAAAAGGAAGCGGCAGAAAGCTCATGGCTGACCACTATGCGGCACAGCTCATGTGCGAGGCTCCCGTTAACGGAGAGCCGTGCGGAGTATGTTCTGCCTGCAAATGTGTCAGCACCATGTCCCATCCCGATGTGATATATGTCCCGACCGACGGCAAGCTTGAGGGCTATACCGTCAAGATAGCACGCTCTGTTATCAGCGATTCGGCTGTCAAGCCCAATAACGCAACGGGACGAAAGGTTTACGTCTTCCGTGACTGTCGCAAAATGAGCTCAGCTACGCAGAATATGCTTCTCAAGCTCATTGAAGAACCGCCTGATTATGCTTATTTCATCTTCACGGCGGAGTCGAAATACGAGTTCCTGCCTACTATAATCTCACGCTGCGTCTGCTTCGGCGTGTCACCGTGTACAGAGGATGAGGCTGAGCAGAGCCTTCTCGGCAGCGGTTATTCTGAAGACGAGGTCAGGGCGGCTGTCGGATGCTTCCATGGGAATATCGGTATGTGTACCAGCTATATCGTTGACCCCGAGCTCCGCAAGCGAGTTGATTTGACAAAAAGCCTCGCCGATAGTATAATATGTAAGGATGAGTATGGTCTGAATCTTGCGCTGTTTTCACTTGGCGGCAGCAGGAACGACATCCGCGAGGTGCTTTCCGTGACGGACAAGCTCGTGCGTGATTCCGCCGTCCTCAACCGCAGACCTGATGCGGATATGATAGGCTGTTACCGTGAGGGAGCTGAAAAGCTTGCGGAAATGGTCACTGCATATCAGGCGGTGCGTCTCCACGAGAGGATAGAGAAGGCGTGGGGAGCTATGGAGGCAAATGTTAATCCGCCGCTCGTGCTTGCGGCTCTGAGCGCGGAGATGATAGAAATAGTCCGCTGAGGCGGACGGGCAAGGAGCTTTTTATGAAAGAGATAGTGGGTATCCGCTTCAAGAACGTCGGAAAGATATATTATTTTTCTCCCGGTGATATTGCGGCAAACGTGGGCGACCACGCCATTGTTGAGACGGTCAGGGGAGTCGAGTGCGGCGAGGTAGTCATCGCCAACAGGCAGATAGATGATAACGCGATAAATTCACCGCTGAAGCCGATAATCAGGCTCGCTGACGAAAATGACCTCAAGGTCGTTGAGAAGAATAAGCAGCGCGAAAAGGAAGCTTTTGCGATATGCGAGGAGAAGATAGCTTTCCGCAAGCTGAAAATGAACCTTGTTGACGTTGAGTGTACGTTTGACAACAACAAGATACTGTTCTATTTCACGGCTGAGAACCGCGTGGATTTCCGTGAACTGGTAAAGGACCTCGCGGCAGTGTTCCGCACACGCATAGAGCTGCGCCAGATAGGCGTCCGTGACGAGGCAAAGATACTCGGCGGACTTGGTATCTGCGGCAGAGAGTTCTGCTGTAAGGCGCACATGGGCGATTTCAATCCCGTTTCGATAAAAATGGCAAAGGAGCAGGGACTTTCACTGAATCCGACCAAGATATCAGGTACCTGCGGCAGATTGATGTGCTGCCTCAAGAACGAGCAGGCGGCGTATGAATCACTGCTCAAGATCACGCCCAAGGTCGGCGCAGTAGTTGTTACGCCTGACGGAGACAAGGGCAGAGTTGAGGATGCAAACCTCATTACAGGCAAGCTCAGGATCAAGACTGAGAAGTCCGAAGTGCCCGTTACTCTCGACAGGAGCGAGGTGAAGCTCCTCAAGGACGCTGAGGTGAAGCTCAGCAAGGATGAGCTCAAGGCACTGAAAGAGCTTGAGGACAAATAATGCAGAAGCCGAATTACGGTAAAATGCTTGATGACAAGCTTGCGGAGCTGGAGAAAAGCGGCGAAAAGCCGCGGCTTATGCTCCATGCGTGCTGCGCTCCGTGCAGCAGCCATACGCTCCTGTATCTGTACAGCTGTTTTGACATATCGGTTTATTTCTTCAATCCGAACATAGCTCCTGAGGAGGAGTACGAATACCGCAAAAGCGAACTTAAACGGCTCATATCTGAGCTCGGGCTCAATGTGGCAATGATAGACGAGGATTACGATCCTGCGCCGTTTTACGAGCTTGCCAAGGGACTTGAAGACCTGCCGGAGCGCGGTGAACGCTGTCAGAAATGTATAGCCTGCCGTCTGCGCAAAACAGGCGAAAAAGCGCGCGAATACGGCTGCGATTATTTTACGACAACGCTTACGATAAGTCCGCATAAGGACTGCACGTTCATCAATGAGTGCGGCGGAAAGATCGCGGAGGAGTGCGGAGTGGCGTACCTGTATTCCGACTTCAAAAAGCATGACGGCTACAAGCATTCGATAGAGCTGTCGCGGCAGTACGGTCTGTACCGTCAGAATTACTGCGGCTGCGTGTACAGCAAAAAACAGCAGGGGCAGTAAAGCTTTATACACATAACGGCTTTGTTACAAAAAAGCAATCAGCCATATAGGGGCGCACAGTGTCTGCATACCAATATCATTAAAACAAACAGGAGAAACCGATGGGCAAAGAACTAAAGACCAACGCAATGCGTTTCCTTGATAAAAACAGGATAGATTACACGGTCCAGACCTACGAGTGCGGCGAGTTCATTGACGGCATCCACACGGCACAGGCTCTCGGTCAGCCTGTGGAGGAGACGTTCAAGACTCTCGTTGCAAAGGGAAAGTCGGGCAGCCATTACTGCTTCCTTATTCCTGTTGCGGAGGAGCTTGACCTCAAAAAAGCAGCAAAGAGCGTAGGTGAGAAGTCAGTGGAGCTCATACCCGTAAAGGATATTACGGCTGTGACGGGCTACGTCCGCGGCGGCTGCACGCCTATCGGCATGAAGAAGCAGTTCATGACCGTTGTACACGGTTCTGCTGAGAAGCTGGAGCTGTTCCATATCAGCGGCGGCCGTATCGGCACGCAGATACGCCTTTCTCCTGCGGAGCTTGTGAAAGCGGTATGCGGAAGCTTCGCTGACATCATCATGGAGAAGCCTGCCGACGGTCAGCAGTTCTGATGCTGAGTGAGACATAAGAATAAAGGCTGCATCAGGGGAAGTTCCCTTGGTGCAGCCTTTTTATCATTTTATCTCAAGCGTTCTTGAGACGGGCTCGGCAGGCTTCTTTTTCGGAAGCTCTATTGTCAGTATGCCGTTCTTGTATTCGGCGGAGATAGCTTCTGCATCAACATCGGAGATGTCAAAGCTTCTCTTGTATGAGCCGAATTTTCTTTCGCGGCGGATATACTTTGTGTCGCTGTCTTTTTCTTCATTCTCTGAAGCACGCACTGCAGAAATGACAAGCAGTTCACCGTTGATAGCGAGGTTGATGTCCTCCTTTGCAAAGCCGGGAAGCTCGGATTCCATCACATATTTGTCGCCTGCATCTCTTATGTCGGTTCTGCACGCATTAACGGGCATACTGTCTGTATTTCTGTCAAACTCGTTCCAAAGATTGAAAAGGTCAAAAGCATTTCTTCCGAAGGGTGCCATTCCGTACATCATAATTCATACCTCCAAATCATTTTGTCTCATTGAGACGGTGTTTATATTGTGTGTGTCATTCGTTGGAATATGCGCGTTCCATTGGGATCATTCCTTTCGTTTCATTGACTGTATGATACCGCCGTTATATGTCGGGATTATCATGAGAATGTGATAGAATTCTGAAAATTAGCACTCTAAGGCATAGAGTGCTAACACTTGCAGTATGAGAGTGCTAATGCGCGAGGATAAAAAATGGGCGTTCTTTCAAGTGCTGCCCATAACAAAAAAAGCAGGCTGCCTCACCATAAACCGGTGGCTTATGGCGCGGCAGCCTGCGAATTAGCGAAAGGGGAACTTCCCCTATATATTCTCTTTCCTTATTTCCATATTACATCTTCCCCACGTTTCGTCCTTGTAGGTGAAGGCGTTTCTGTTACGTGAGATTTCGGTGAAGCCCACGCTTTCATAGCACATCCGCGCCGCTGTATTTTCGGCAAAAACGCAGAGCCATACGGTGTCTGCGCCTGCGAGCCCGAACGCATACTTCACTGCGAGTCCTATCATTTCTTGTCCGAAGCCCATGCCGCGTATTGTTGGTGAGAGCACCACGAATTTGAGCATAGCCGCATCAGTCTCCGTGTTCACGGAAATGCAGAAGAAGCCGATAGTCCTGCCGCTGTCGGTCGTAGCTACGAACGGGCATTCTCCGGATTTTATGGCGTGCTCATGGAGCACTGCCCCGAAATTCTCCTGCGTGAGCGGAAAGCTGAAACGGTTTGCGCACCACATTGCGTGTGTGCGTTCGTCCGTTATCCATGAACTGACCGCGCTGAAATCGAGCTCGGGGATATAATGCCTGAGCTTCATCTGCGTATCTTCATTGATATATCGAAGCACTTTACTGAATGGGTGAGTGCTCCGAGCGAGATGATATCCACACCTGTTTCAGCGACCTCGCGGATATTCTCGGCTGTGACATTGCCCGAAGCTTCAAGCATAGCCGCTCCTGTGGTTATCTCCACAGCCTGTTTCATCTCGTCACAGCTCATGTTGTCGAGCATGATTATCTCGACCTTGTTTGCAAGAGCTTCACGAAGCTCATCGAGTGTGCGGACCTCCACCTCTATCTTTACGGTATGACCTATCTTCTCGCGCAGAGCTGCAACAGCCGCAGTGATACCGCCGTATGCGTCGATGTGGTTGTCCTTGAGCATAGCCGCATCGGAGAGATTGAAGCGGTGATTCTTTCCGCCGCCGACTGTTACCGCGTACTTCTGGAGCGCACGCAGTCCCGGCAGAGTTTTTCTTGTATCGGTCACAGATGCTTTGGTCCCTGCAACCAGCTCAACGCATCTGTTTGTTGCGGTAGCTATGCCTGACATGTGCTGGAGCAGGTTGAGCGCAGTTCTTTCTCCCTTGAGGAGAGTAAGAGTGCTGCCCTCCAGCTCTGCGATGATGTCGCCCTTGCTGACCTTTGTGCCGTCAGGGAGGAGAATGCGGAAGTCCACATCTCCGCCTGCAAGGTCAAAAACGCGCTTGGCGACCTCTATGCCGCACACAACGCCGCTGTCCTTAGCAACGTAGTATGCGGAGCTGCGGTGCTCGGGAGGGATAAGGTTGTCGGCAGCCGCATCAATATAGTTGATGTCCTCCATGAGCGCCGTAGTGATGATATTGTCGATATAACACTGTAAAAGCTTCATATCAGCAGTCCTTTCAATATGAGTATTTTGAATCTATTCCGAGGTACTCCTCCAGTGTGAGTCCGGAATCGTGAACGAGCTTTGCTGTCTCTTTGCCGAGGTATCGGATGTGCCAGCCTTCGTATTTGTAGCCTGTTATGTCGTCCTTGCCGTATGGATAGCGGATGATGAAGCCGTATTTGTGGCAGTTTTCCGCAAGCCATTTAGCTTCGGGAGTGCTGTTGAACCAGTCGCCTGCATAGTTGATGTCTGCGGCAAGACCTGTCTGGTGTTCGGAGTGTCCGGGACGTGCGGAATAGGTGTCCGCCTTGGCTTTGCCGTCGCGTGCAACGTAATCGTTATAGAGCTGTGACTGGTAGCTGTATGACCTGTATCCCGAGCATACGCTGAGTGAGATACCGTCCCGCTTTGCATCAGCCTGCATTTCCGCGAATGCGGTGTTGAACTCAGGCAGAAGTCCTCCTGGCGCATAGGTCAATGGCAGCGAGTAGGTCTTGTTTGCGATGAGAATGCCGTTGACATAGGTAATGCCGTCCTTGACGGTGATCTCGCGGCGAGTGAAGTGTTCGGCCGAGCCGTCCTCCCATACGAGCGTGAAGTGGTTCTGGTCTGTTCGCGTGAAGCTGCCTGTTTCACCGGAACCGTCGCCGTAGATGAACTGCGCCTTTGTTCCCATGGGAAGCACGGTCACTTCCTCGCCGTCACAGCTTCCCGAAAAATAACCGAGTTTGAAGCTTCTGCCTGCATCAGATATGTACTCGCCTGTGAGAAATGGTCCGCTGTCGAACCGCACATCGCTTTTTAATGTGAACAGTTCAGGCGGCATATCATACTGCTTGAGGTAGAAGTGCTCATCATCGAGCCATGATATCGAAGCGGATACCTGTTCCTCCGATGAGAAAGTGATGTCGATACCGCTGCCCCATTTGTCCATGCTGAAGGGGCTGACCACCTCACTTGAGATGTCGGCGACAACACCTTTTCCGCGTTCGCCGAACCAGTAGAAGTGCGTGTTGTTCCCGTCACCACTTATGAATGTTCCTTTTGGGTCCTTAACGGAGTTGCGGACATAGCTTGTTCTCATGCCTATGAGGTCAAAGGTGTCGATGATGCCGTCAGCGTCAAAGTCAGCGCGTTCGGCTTCCGCGTCGGATAGCTCTCCCGAGCCGAGAATGAATTTGCTCATCAGCACCATATCAGCCGCACTGATAACATAGTCGCCGTTGATGTCCGCTCTGAGTATCGGCAGAGCATCAGCATCGGCGGCATAGGACTGCATACCTGTGACGGACAGCAGCACAGCGGCAGCAGCCGCTGAAATATGTGATTTCATTATATTGCCTTTCTTGCGTGCGAACGGTATATCAGACTGTCAGCACTGTTATTGCATTACCTCGCCGAGAATGATATATGCAACGGTAACTATGGACTTTGCGAGTACGAAATCCGCATCAACGAGATAATTGCCGCTGAGCAGGTCCTCGCGTATTTCCTTTACGCGGCGGAAGCCTTCGGCAGCCGCCTTCTTGTCAGGAATGACGAAGTGGCTTTCCTGCATGATCTTGCGTGTTTCGGTGCGAATGCCCTTGGGTATGCGCGAAGCTCCGATATGAGCATCGAACTGTGCCTCCTCAAAATCTGCGGGAGCATCTGCTGTCTTTGAAGCGATGTCGAGTGCTGCATGGCGCGAGAACACGAGAGCTTCGAGAAGCGAGTTGCTGGCGAGGCGGTTTCCGCCGTGAACGCCTGTGTGCGAGCATTCGCCGCACGCATAGAGATTCGGGAGAGTCGTTTCCGAATTTCTGTCAACATCGATTCCTCCCATGAGGTAGTGCTGGCAGGGGAATATCGGCACAGGTCCCATTGTGAGATCCCAGCCCTGATCGAGCAGATTGCGGTATATCATCGGGAAGCGGTTCTTGAGGAACTCGCTGTCCTTGTAGCTGATGTCGAGGAAGAAGTCGGTGGAGTTCTGCTTGCGTGATTCGAGAATTATCGAGTGTGAGACCACATCACGCGGAGCAAGTTCAAGTCGCTCGTCGTAGTTGTGCATAAAGCGTTCCTTGTTGCAGTTGAGCAGGTATGCACCCTCGCCGCGTACAGCTTCGGAAATGAGGAAGCACTCGCGTGTAGCACGGTTGTTGAAAGCAGTCGGGTGGAACTGCACATAGCTGAGGTTCTTTATCTTTGCGCCCATTTCGTAGGCAAAGGTGATACCGTCGCCTGTTGCGATAGCGGAGTTTGTCGTGAACTGGTACACTCTGCCGATGCCGCCCGTTGCGAGAATCATAAAGTGGCAGTTAGCGGTGAGATACTCGTCATCAAGCGTTTTGAGGAAAGCAGAATAGCCCGTGGAGGTCTGCTTCACAGCGCACATTATGGTATTCTCCATGATCGTCACGTTTTTTAGTGACTTAACGTGCTCGAGCAGAGTTGTGGTAATAGCGTTGCCTGTGGAATCGGCATGGTGGAAGATGCGGTGATGGCTGTGACCGCCTTCGAGTGTGCGGTGGTATGTGCCGTCGGGATTCTTGTCGAAGTCAACGCCGAGCCTGATGATGTTTTCGATGTCCTGAGCGGCTTCGCTGACGAGAGTATGTACGGCATCAACATTGTTCTTGAATCCGCCTGCTATCATCGTGTCATTCTGGTGGTACTGGATATTGTCACTGGGGGAGTTGTACACGCCCGCGATACCGCCCTGAGCAAGCATGGAGTTACAGAGCGGGAGCTCTCGCTTGCAGAGGATAAGAACACGAAGGTCTGCCGGAAGATTGATTGCGGCATACAGTCCCGCAGCACCGCAGCCGGCGATTATTACGTCATAGTTTTCAGACATATATGAACACGTCCTTTGCCCAAAATTTCAAAAATGTATATACACATCAATGAAGGTGTATATTAATAAGTGTATATTTTCATTCAGGAATATTATAGCACATATTATCTGAGATGTCACTACTTTTTTAAATATTTTCAGGCGGCATTTGTCCCGACAGCCTGAATGAACGCTTCCGATATTGTATACCATATAAAAAGAGACGGCAGCTCCGTCTGTGAGTGGCAGTCGGATCTGCTGTCTCTTTTATGAACACACCTTTTGGTTTATCTTCAGTTGAATTCGTATGGCAGTGTCTTTATTTCGCCGAGCACGTATTTCTGCAATACCTTTGCATCGTTGATGTTTATAACGCCGTCCTTGAAGCAGTCGGCGGCTTCGATCTGGAGCTCGTTGAATCTTACGGGATCAGCAAGTATTGCCTCGTCGTACTTTTTGCCCTCTTTCTGATTTGCGAGTGCCTCCTGATACTGGATATACTGTAAAATCACTATGTAATCGAAGGAATCGACAAATCCGTCTCCTGAGAGATCACCCGTGGACTTCGGAACGATCTCGCTGCTTGTCGGTATGTACTGACCGTCGAGTTCTTTATCGAAGTATACTCTTTTTTTCATTCCCGGATTGTCGGGATCATCAACAACAGCCGTATCCGGCTGTGCCTCTATCATCAGAAGCTCCCAGTACCATTCGTAGGGATCGTTCCGATATGTGTCTGACTGGCGATCCTTGTGCTCGTATGTAACGGCAACGCCCATGTGAGTCATGTCGGGATCAAGTATTGCATCCCAGTGGCCGTCGGTGGATCCTTTCCATTGATTGAAGGCATCCTCGGTGGAGCAGGGGTCCTCAGAAGCTGCGAGATTTTCTGCTGCTTTGAGGTAGGGATAATTCTCGTCTCTGAGGTACTGGTCGAAGTTTTCGCCTGTTTCGTCACTCGGTATTCCCGAATAGTCATTTTGTGTCGGGCGATAGTGGCTGAATTTGGTGACGGATTCTCTTACGCGGACGTGAGAGTAGTCGCAGAGGTGAGGAACGAGATAAAGCGGCTGCAAGCCGTTTTCTTCTCTTGCCGAGTTGATGAGCAGTGCCATTTCATCTTCAAAAGCCTTGAGTTCTTCCTGAGTGAACTGCTTATGCCCGTCGTTAACGGAGGAAGTGCTGAGTTCAAGAGGAGAGATGAAGCACATGATGACAAATACCAGAACGAGAGAATTCATTTTTTTGATGACATTTTTCATTTGCATACTGCTTCACTCCCTTCCGAAAGATTAGACCTGCCGTATCTTGAATTAATTCTATCACATCCCTACTTGTATTAAAAGGGGGAAAGGGATGATTTGGCGTTTTTGACAACAAAAATCTACGTTTTGTACAACGAATTTTTATACAAAACGTAGTAAAAACCGTCGATTATCAGGCGTGTATTATATCGGAAGGCAAATTAGCAAAAGACTTAACTACCGGCAGTAAAAAACGACAATTTACAAGAGAGCATATTTCACATATATATTACGCATAGTATATAGAACTGCTTCTTTGCGATCTGCTGAAATAATTGTTGACAGGATATGCTGACAGTGATATAATGATTAATGCATAAGCAGCGGCGGTGCTTTGCAGAAATGCGCCGTTATCTGCAACAGGCTTACTGCCCGTGAAGGGCAATACGCAGGAAAGGAGTAGGCTTGCTATGAGTAATTCAATGAATCCCGAGTTTAAGATAAGAGAGGTCGCCGAGCGAATTAGGCTCACACGCGAATCGGTAGGTCTGACTCCGGAGGAAATGGCTGAAAAGGTGGGTATCTCTGCATACGAGTATCTTGCATACGAGGGCGGAGCCAAGGATTTCAGCTTCACATTCATCTATAAATTTGCAAATGTATGCGGCGTAGAGATAACCGACCTTATGGAGGGCGAATCTCCGCGTATCAACAGCTTTGATATAACGAGGGCAGGTGAGGGACTTCCCATTGCAAGAAGAAAGGGCCTGAGCTACCTCCGCCTTGCTCCGAAGTTCAGAAACAAGATAGGCGAACCGTTCCTTGTAACGATACCGTATGTTGACGAGAAGTTCCGCGTACCGCATCCGCACACTCACGAGGGACAGGAGCTCGACATCATCATAAGCGGTCAGCTCAAGGTGCAGGTCGGCGATAATATAGAGGTGCTCGGCGAGGGCGACTCGATTTATTATGACAGCTCCGAGCCTCATGATGAATGGGCTGTGGGCGGACACGAGTGCAGATTCTACGCGGTCGTATTCGGTCAGAACGAAAAGCCGAGCCATGCTATCTCAAACCTTGAGCCTGTAATACTTCCGGGCGTTACAAACTTCGACCTTGCCAATATAAAAAATCCCATTGCGGATAAGTTCGTTGAGTGCCGTACCGATGAGAACGGCGCACTCACCAGCATAAAATTCAAGAACGAGAACACCTTTAACTTCGGCTTTGATGTTGTTGATGCTCTTGCGGCGAAGTGTCCCGATAAGACTGCCCTTATCTATGTGTCGGACGAAATGGAGGAATGCCGTTTCTCATTTGCCGAGATAAAGAAGTATTCCAACATGACCGCTAACTACTTCAGGTCGATAGGAATCAAAAAAGGCGACAAGGTCATGCTTGTCCTCAAGAGACACTATCAGTTCTGGTTCTCGATAATTGCACTCCACAAGATAGGCGCAATAGTTATTCCTGCTACGAATCAGCTCGTACAGCACGATTTTTCATACCGTTTCAAGGCGGCAGGCGTGAATGCCATTGTCTGCACGGGTGACGGTGACGTTGCTCATCAGGTCGATCTGGCTGTAGATGAGTGCGGTGCGGACATCATAAAAATGATGGTCCACGGCGAGCGTGACGGCTGGAAGGACTTTGACAGCGGCATCGCCGGGCAGAGCGATGTCTATGAGCGTCCGACAGATCCGGAGCTCGTTTCCTGCGGCAAGGAGCCGAATCTTATGTTCTTCACATCGGGCACGACAGGTTATCCTAAGATAGCTACTCATTGCCACCTCTATGCGCTCGGGCATTTCATCACGGCACGTTACTGGCACAACGTTGACCCGAACGGCATACATTTCACGATTTCCGATACAGGCTGGGGCAAGGCTCTGTGGGGCAAGCTCTACGGACAGTGGCTCAGTGAGACTTGTATATTCGTATATGATTTCGACCGCTTTGACGCTAACAAGATACTTCCGATGTTCAAGAAGTACGGCATCACAACGTTCTGTGCGCCGCCGACCATGTACCGCTTCTTCATTAAGGAGGACCTCGGCAAGTATGACCTGAGCAGCATCAAGTACGCAACAGTCGCAGGCGAGGCCCTCAACCCTGAGGTCTATAACCAGTTCCTTGGTGCTACGGGAGTCAAGCTCATGGAAGGCTTCGGTCAGACCGAGACAACGCTTTCAATAGGCAATTTTGTCGGTATGACTGCACGCCCCGGTTCTATGGGCAAGCCGAGCGTTATGTACGATGTTGATATAGTTGATCCTGACGGCAAGCCATGCAAAACGGGTGAGACGGGTGAGATCGTCATCCGTCTTGACAAGGGTATCCCTGCCGGACTGTTTCTCGGATACTACAATGACGAGGAAAAGACCAAGGAAGTATGGCATGACGGTATGTACCATACAGGCGATACGGCATGGAAGGACGAGGACGGCTATTTTTGGTATGTCGGACGTGTTGATGATGTTATCAAGTCGTCGGGCTACCGTATCGGACCTTTCGAGATAGAGAGCGTTATCATGGAGCTTCCTTACGTGCTTGAGTGCGGAGTAAGTGCGGCTCCCGACCCTGTAAGAGGTCAGGTGGTAAAGGCTTCCATTGTTCTTGTAAAGGGCAAGGAGGGCACTGACGAGCTCAAAAAGGAAATACAGGACTATGTAAAGAAGCATACTGCTCCGTATAAATATCCGAGAATAGTTGAGTTCCGTGACGAGCTCCCCAAGACTATCAGCGGAAAGATAAGAAGAGTAGAGCTGAAGGGTTAAGACTGTTTGCGGCAGAGCGGCGAAGGCTGTTCTGCCGCTATTTACAGCCAAGAAAAAATTTTTGGAATTTTTTTGAAAAAAGTGCTTGACAAATCGGTCAAGCTGTGATATAATTAATTTCGTCGTCAGGGGACTGATAGTCGGCAGACAGCGTTCGACTGACGGAATAAAAGGCTTTTGTGGGGGTTTAGCTCAGCTGGGAGAGCATCTGCCTTACAAGCAGAGGGTCACA
>JAKSQV010000024.1 GCA_024403935.1 Ruminococcus sp.
ATGATACGCTCGGTCATGCTTACGGAGATGAGGTGCTCGCCAAGACGGGAAGTATCCTCCGTGCGACGTTCTCGACAGATGATTTTCTTGGCAGAATAGGCGGAGATGAATTCTGTGTCCTTGTGAACAGCGTTCCGGGCGATGATACTGAATATAATGACTTCATACGAGAAAAATGCGAGACGCTCTGCAATGCCTTCAGAAAGTACTACTCAGGCGACAGGTGCGACTACAAAATTTCCGCAAGCATCGGCGTTTCTTTCTTCCCTGAGAACGGCACCACGTTTGAGGAGCTGGATGCCGCCGCCGACAAGGCACTGTATTCATCCAAAGAGACGAGCAAGGATACTTACACATTCTATAAAGGCGACGCAAGTGAGGAGGGTGCTGAGATATGAAAACAGCAGGCAAGGCAGCAGCTTTGGCAGCAGCGGCACTTATGCTCATGCAATGCAGCTGCTCAGGCAAACAGGAAATACACTCCCAGCCTGAACAGACGGTCATCAGCCTCGCATGGTGGGGAAACGATCCGCGCACAGAGTACACTCTTGAGGCAGTACAGCTCTTTCAGGAGCTTCATCCCGATATAAAAGTAAATTGCAGCTATTCGGAATGGTCCGGCTACGAAGCGCGCAACCGCATACGCATGGTTTCCGACACAGAAGCAGACATAATGCTCATAAACGTAGGCTGGCTGGACGATTTCTCCGCAGACGGCACGGGTTACTATGACCTCAGCAAAGTCTCGGACGTGCTCGACCTCTCGAACTTCCCCGAGGATGCACTGCAATACGGTATGCGCGGCGGCGTGCTGAACGCAATACCGATAGCAATGAACGCAGAGACAGTCTACATTAACAAAACTGTATATGAAGAACACGGGCTTGATGTCCCGCAGACATGGGACGATCTGTTCGCTGCGGCAGACGTTCTCAAAAAGGACGGCATCTATCCGCTGTGCGGCGCGTCAAAGGCTGTATGGCTGTACACAATAGCCTACGCCGAGCAGCAAACAGGAAAGAGCTTCCTCGACAGCAGCGGCAGCGTCGCCTTTACTCCCGAAGATATACAGGTAATGATAGATTTCTACATAAGAATGGTCAACTGTAAGGTCATTCCCAAGATCGAGGACTTCAAGAAAACAAAGGTCGAAAACGGTACCTGTGCAGGAGCAGTTGCATGGGTAAGCGATGCGATAAACTATTTCGGAAGCTCGATAGAACGCGGTGACGAGATAACAGCCGCAGATTATACAGCCTTTTCTCCCGAAGAAAGCGGCGAAGGCTGGTACGAAAAGCCTGCCACCCTTTACGCTATGAGCAAGAATACCGCTCACCCCGAAGAAGCGGCACTGCTTCTCGATTTTCTCCTGAACAACAGGGAAATGTCACTCCTGCAGGGCGTTGAAAAGGGCATACCGATAAGCAAAGCGGCTCTGACCTGCCTTGGTGAGGAGGGAATGCTCAGCGGTCTGCTGTATGAAGCCTCCACAGTCATGGACAATAATACAAAGCTGCGTGAAATGTCCCCCATGCTTGAAAACACCGACCTCATCAACAGATTCAACGATGCCGCAAACCTCGCTCTGTACAACAAGGCAACTGTGGATGAGGCGGCTCAGCAGTTCTATGAAGCCTGCTCCAGAAGCTTCGGGACTTCACAGGCTGCTGACACATATTACTGAAATCAGGCATGACTTGCATTTTCAGACATAATGTGATATTATGAGTATTGACATATCTGACATCAACATATTACGAAAGAAAGGAGCCTGCTATGAGCGTTGTCCAGACTGTTGCAAAGGACCTTCACGAGCTTGCTGACAAATATCTCTCCGAGCGGACTGCCGAACCTAAATGTGTACACAGGACACTTCTCCTGCGTTCACTGATAATACTGAAAAAGCTGTATCCCGAAACCGAGGATTTTTTTGCCCCGCTCATAAAGACAATGATGCCCTACGCCAAACGTCCCGACAAGAAGGGCGATTACGAAAACGGTATGGGACGGCATTATTACTGCGCACTCAATCTCCGCGGAGGAGAAATGAAAAAGGTCAATTCCTACTACCGCAACGGCATGAAAAAGCACTCCAAAAGCGCACGTACGATGTTCGAGGAGGACTACACAATGGCACTTACCATGCAGCACGCAGACCGCATGGATGAGTGCGGTAAATTCCTCGGGCGCGCTGTACACATGATCTCGGATATGTGCTGTCTGCCGCATACAGCTTCAATGACGTATTTCTCCTCGGGAAAGGACTTCCACAAGGGCTACGAGAGGCTTGCCGAGGCGATCTATCCGGAGCTTGTACCCGAACAGCTTCCCCAAAAGCTGCCGAAGCTCTTTACTTCTCATGATTCATTTGCAGACGACATCAACAGCATTGTACTTGAGACAGCAGGAGCACTCCGTACCATAAAGGACGATCCGGTCGAGACCGTCAAGGCTCAGCTTCTGCGCACCGAGCTTGTGATATGTGCGCTGCTCATGCGATTCTATAACGACCACACAGCCAAGGAACACGAGGCGCATTATATCCTGAACGGCTCAGGATGCAGGCTGCTGAAGGGCACCGATGTCATGACGATAAAGATAACAAAGGAAGGTATATCCTTTCACGGTGTCAATCCCTCTCCGGAGTCAAAGATCAACATCACGAATATGCATTTCTATGCCGCACACCGCCATGACGGACTGTTCACACTCTCCCCCGTCAAAGATCAGGAGGGACTTGTCCTTGAAGCATCGGGGAAAAAATTCCTGCTTAGAAAGTTCAATCCCCTGCACGGCGAGCAGCTTTTCCGCCTGTAAATCCACTGACAGTATTTGCATTATTAAGAAGCCAAGGTATTCAGCCTTGGCTTTTTTACTTTTTGTAGAATATACAGCTGAATTCACTCAAAGAATATATTTTTTTCCGTTTTCCTCTTGAAAAAACTGATAAAATATGCTATATTTTAAGTATTAGAGTGTCGGATGCCGTTCACTTACAGGATAATTTCATTCGATTCCGAACCACAGTTGTATAACATTCCGTTCTTTTTCAGGAGAAGATATATGAAAACTGACATTATTAAAGTAAGCAGCACCCTTGAAGGGCATGAAGCTGCCATCGAAACAGCCGAGAGATTTTCAAATTATTACAATATCACCGGTAAATCTGCCATGCATATAAGACTGCTGACCGAGGAGGCTCTCAGTATGTTCCACGGCATCATGGACGATTTCAGCGGCTTTTTCTGGCTTGAAGGCAGCAATACTCCGAACGGGATGCTTTGCCGTATTTGCCTTTCGGCTGAAAAGCAGATCAACAGGGAACAGGAATCAAAGCTCCTTTCCGTTTCAACAAGCGGTCAGAACGTCAAGGGCATCATGGGGAAGATACGCGAGCTTTTCCGACACAGCCTGCAAGCCGATTCAAGCGCGGATGAGGATTTCATGCGCAGTATGACTGACGCATGGGCTCTTTCCGGAACAGGCGGCGAGGCTTACTGGTCGCTCCAGGCTTACAGAGCAAGTATTTCTCCGAAAACAAAGGTCGAGGAATGGGACGAGCTCGAAAAATCCATCATCGCCAAGCTTGCCGGCGAAGTTAAGGTGAAGCTTAAAAACGATGTGACCGAGATCATTATTGAAAAGCCTGTCTGTGCAGACGATATAGGACAGAACTGATATGGCCGCAAAAGGATATACCCTGATACAAGGGGTACTCAATGACATGACCGACGGAGTAATCCTGGTCGGATTTGACGGAAAGATCAGGCTGATAAACAGTTCAGCAAAGCAGATACTGTCTCTGCCGGAGCACGATATGACAAACTGCACCATTGCAGAGATCATGCTCGAAACAGAAGATAATGACAGCTTTTTTGAAGCTGTACTAAATTCGGTAAGCACAAAGAAAAAGGTCGAGAAAACGATCCCGTTCATACACGGAGACGATATGGTCTATTACCGTGTCACGACCGATATTCTGGCAAACAACGCGGAAAGGCTCGGAGTACTCGTGCAGATAAATGATATTACCGATGCAACTATGCTTTTCATTGCCAACAAACGCCTTGCCAATCAGGTGACCGACCTTATGAACTCATTCGTTGAGGTCATGGTAACTGCGATAGAAGAAAAATCCTCATACAATGCCAACCACACAAAAAGTATGGTCGGATATGCACGGAATTACCTCGGCTGGCTCGATGAGCAAGGCAGCCTGACAGAGCATACAGACAGTAACACAGCTCCGTTCCTTATGAGTATATGGCTCCACGACATCGGAAAGCTCCTCGTTCCGCAGGAGGTAATGGATAAGCCGACAAGACTCGGCAATGCGCTGACCGCTGTCACTCACAGAATAGAAACTGCACGCCTTATGCTGAAAATTCGTATGCTGGAGCACCCCGAACAGCGTGAGGATGCAGAAAAGCAGACCAAGGCACTCGCAGATGCGGAAGATCTTATCCTTTCCGCAAACAGTGCAGGCTTCCTTGATGACGAGAAGATAGCTCAGCTCGGGGAACTGGCGCAGATCCCCTGCCTTACATCAGACGGAACGACCATTCCGCTTCTGAATGATGATGAACTGACTTCTATCACCATCCGCCGCGGAACACTTACCGCAGCAGAACGTGCTGTCATCGAATCCCATGTAACTCTGACGGCAAAGCTGCTTTCAAAGGTCGAATTCCGCGGTGACTACAGGTCTGTTCCGGAATGGGCGGCAGGTCACCACGAGCTGCTTGACGGCTCGGGATACCCTGACAGGATGGCAGGAAGTTCGATACCGTGGGAAACAAGACTGCTCACAATTATTGATGTGTACGACGCACTGACCGCTGAGGACAGACCGTACAAACCGCCTCTCGCGCCGGAAAAGGCATTCTCAATTCTGCGCGATATGGCTGAAAACGGCAAGATAGACCGTGACATACTTGAAAGCTTTTACGAAAGCCGCGCATGGCTGCGCGAAAACTAACATAATGTGAAAGGAATAAAAACTATGAACATCAATCAGACAAATGAAGGTACAAAGCTCACACTCGCAATCGAGGGCAGGATCGATACAAAGACCGCTCCCGAGCTCGAAGCAGTAATCAGAGAATCTCTGACAGGCATCGAATCACTTGTGATAGACCTTGCAGAGACTGTGTATATATCCTCCGCAGGTCTGCGTACTCTCCTTATCGCACAGAAGCAGATGAATACTCAGGGAGAAATGACAGTCACAAATGTCAATTCAGACCTTATGGAGATCTTCAGCGTTACGGGCTTTTCAGACATCCTGACGATCATCTGAGGATACTGCAATGAAAGAACTTGATATTGAAGCAATAAGAGATAACCTTGGTATTGTAACCGACTTCGTGAACGAACAGCTCGAAAGCACAGGCTGCTCCATGAAGGTGCAAATGCAGATCGAACTTGCCGTTGAGGAAGTATTCGTCAACATCGCAAGCTACGCCTATAATCCCGATACCGGTCCTGCAACTGTCCGGGTGGAGGTAAAGCCTGACGGCTCGGCTGTGATGATAACCTTTATCGACCACGGTATACCGTATGATCCGCTTGCAAAGGCTGATCCCGATGTCACGATCTCTGCGGAAGACAGGCAGATCGGAGGACTCGGTATTTTCCTTGTGAAAAAGAATATGGATGATATCAGATACGAATACGTGAACGGAAGCAATATCCTTACGATCGAAAAGAATCTGTGAGGTACGCCGAATGAAAAAAATATTCGGAATTACGATAGGCGGTCTTCAAAGCAAGATACTGAACCTCTTTCTGATCATTTTCATCATCACGATCGCCTGCGGCTCTGCAATTTCTGTTTACCAGTCAAAATACCTTGAAGGAGTTGTCCAGTCCACAAAGGAAGAACAGCAGACTGCTATCAAGAGCGTTTCCGCCGATACCATGCAGCAGGTCATGGACGCCTCCATGACAAAGACAAACGCTTTGCAGGCATATATTGCGGATGAAATATTTGAATCGGTCAAAAGCGATGTATCGACACTTCAGAAGCTCACCGAAGATGCATTTGCAAACAGTGCAGTTCTTCCGCGCGGCACGGTCGGACTTCCCGATCCGAAAAATGACGGGAAGCTTACCTCACAGCTGCTCTGCGAGGAGGGCGTTGACTACACCGCATCTGAGTACCTGCCTGTCGCAGCAAATATGACGGCCGCAATGGAAGCAATGTTCACAAATGCGATTTACAGCGCAAACGTCTATATGGGATTCGAGGACGGAACTCATATCGTGACCGACATCACCTCGTCAGACAAATTTGATGAGAGCGGCAGACTGATACCCTTCCCCGTACGCGAAAGGCCGTGGTATCAGGAAGCAAAAGCCAGAGGAGAGCTCTGCTTTACAGGTTTGGAAACCGACACCTACACGGATAATATCTGTGTGACCTGCGCTGCACCTATCAGTGTGGGCGGAAAATTCATCGGCGTTGTCGGCATGGACATTTTTCTGAACGATATGTCGAATTATGTAGAGCAGTCCTCAAACAACGGCGGCTTTATCTGTATCGTAAGCGATCAGGGACAGGTGATACTCTCCCCTGATGACAACCCGCTTTTTACCGTCGGAAACGGCGGAGAAGCAGATGACCTTACAAAATCAGAAAACCGTGAGCTTGCAGATTTCATTTCCTCCGCACTGAAGCAAAGTACTGGTCTGCGGCTTCTGAATATCGACGAAAAGAACTACTATATGTGCGGCTCGCCTATGGATTCCGTAGGCTGGTCGGTAATAACGGTAGTTGACGAGGAGACAGCCGACAGTCCGACAGCTCTGATGCTGAGCGAGTATGACCGCATCAACGACAAATCGGCTGCATCCTATAAGGATGGTACAAAAAAGCTCATGTGGCAGACCATCTTTGTCATCGGAATGATACTGATACTCGGAATAATCGCCTCACTGGTTTTCGCAGGAAAAATAGTAAAGCCTATCGAGTCCATGACTGCCGCCATCATCGAAGGTTCAAAAACAGGCAAGGTCTTTGAAATGAAGCCGATCTACCGCACCAAGGATGAAATAGAGGTGCTTGCAGACACATTCGATGATCTGGGCAAAAAAACAACGAAGTACATCAACGATATTACAACGATTACCGCAGAAAAGGAACGTATCAGTACGGAGCTTTCTCTCGCAAAACAGATACAGGCAGCCATGCTGCCGCACATCTTCCCTCCGTATCCCGACAGGCATGAATTTGATATTTATGCAACGATGGATCCCGCAAAGGAGGTAGGCGGAGATTTCTACGACTTCTTCCTCATCGACGACGACCACCTCTGCCTCGTTATGGCTGATGTGTCGGGCAAGGGAATACCTGCGGCTCTGTTCATGATGATCGCGAAGACGCAGCTCCACAGCTATGCGATGCTCGGTCAGTCAGCCGGAGAGATACTCACTCAGACAAACGAAGCCCTCTGCACAAACAATCAGGTGGAAATGTTCGTCACCGTCTGGGTAGGTATTCTTGAGATCTCAACCGGCAGACTTACAGCAGCAAATGCCGGACACGAATACCCCGCTATCAAGCGCAGGGACGGTAAATTCGAGATATTCAAGGATAAGCACGGATTTGTCGTCGGAGGTATGAACGGTACACGCTATAAGGAATACGAGCTTCAGCTTGAAGTCGGAGATAAGCTTTTCCTGTATACTGACGGCGTGCCCGAAGCAACTGACGCAAACGAGAATATGTTCGGGATTGAGCGTATGCTCGATGCACTCAATCAGACATCAGCAGGCTCATCAAAGGAACTGCTCAACAGTGTCAGCAATACCATAAGCGAATTTGTCGGAGAAGCAGAACAGTTCGACGATCTGACGATGCTCTGTATCGAATACAACGGCAATAAAAAGAAAGATGAGCAGGAATAGAACACATATCCTGCATAGAACAAAAAAGGCTCCTGTCAGTTTCGACAGGAGCCTTTTCATGCTTCTTTACATATCGCTCACAAGCTTTTCCGCTTCTTCCAGAGTCATGGGACGTCCCCAGATGTAGCCCTGAATATAATCACAGCCTATATCACGCAGTGTCTCAAGCTGCTGTTCTTCCTCAACGCCCTCAGAGATGACCTCAAATCCCATGATATGTCCCATTGAAATTATCGCCGCTACATACTGAGTTGAAGATTCACTGGTGCTGAGCTGGTCTATGAACGATTTGTCTATCTTCAGAGTATCAGCCGGGAAGGTATTGAGATAGCTCAGTGCCGAGTAGCCTGTTCCGAAATCATCTATCGCTACCCGTATTCCCATATTGTGTATCTGGCTGATACAGTACAGAGCCTTTTCGGCTGAGTCTATCATGATGGACTCTGTAATCTCGATCTCAAGGCACTCGGTCGGAAGACCGCTTGTGCTGAGTATCTCCTTTACCTCCGAGAGAAAATCGTTTCTCATAAGATGGCGCACTGAAATATTGACACTGAGGCATATATCGATACCTGTGCGCTTGATGAGGCTGCCTATGAACTCAGCCGACTTTCTGAACACGATGCTGTCTACTTTGTCAATAAGTCCGACCTTTTCCGCGATCGGTATAAAATCGCCGGGAGGAATAGTATTCCCGTCAGCATCTCTCAGACGCGCAAGAGCCTCAAAGCCGTAGAGCTTGTGGTCGATGTCATACTGCGGCTGAAGCTTGCAGAATATCATGTCATTCTCGACAGCCGTTCTGAGCTTCCGCTCGATTTCGTGCGTATTGGATGCCTTCAGGAAATCACGTTTGAAACGAAGAATGTGGTTGCTGCTGTTGAGACGCTTGACTTCAAGCATTGCCGCATCCGCATACGCATGGAGCTTGTCGCTCGTCCGCGCATCATCGGGATAGACTGCATAGCCGAAGCTCGCAGTAAAGTAGAAATCGCAGTTATCCACTGTCATGCGTGTTTCAAGGGAAGCCGAGTACATTCTGATATTTTCAATAATATCGGTATCTGAATCTGCTCCGCGCATGACCAGTGCAAACTCGTCGCCGCCTATTCTGGCAATATAATCGGTAGTTCCCATGAGCATCGAATCGGCGATCGCCTTCCAGCGTGCGGCTGCTTCGATGAGCAGCTTATTGCCTGCTTCAAAGCCCATTATTTCATTTACGATCTTGAAGTTGTTTATATCAATGGATACAATAACAAATTGCTCGCCCTGTTTGATGAGACTCTCAATATGGTTCTCAAAGGCAAAGCGGTTCGGGATACCTGTAAGGCGGTCAGTGAAGCTTATCTTTTTCAGTCGCTCCATCATTATGTAGCTTGAAAGCTTTGACGAGATGAAAAGTGTGGTAAGCTTCAGCGTTTCCTTGATACGGACCGTATTTGCGGTATCATAATTGAAAGCACATACAAATCCGAGTTCCTCATTGTCATAACAGAGCGGAAACATGATAAAGCTGGTGACACCTGCTTCAATAAAGCTCTGATACCAGGCAAAGTTTGTGCTGCGTATATAATCCCAGTCATTTTCGTCCTTGATAACGAGGCAGTCGCTCCCCATGAACGAATCGTGCCAGAGTGAAATTATCTCGTTGAAATATGTATATGGCTTTATGCGCTTCACCTTGCTTTTTTCACTAACACTCGAAGCAAGTACAGAGAGGGATGACGAAGACGGATCCATTCCCATTATCGTGCACACATCAGATCTGCACAGGATACGGATGTCATGAGCGATCTCCTCAGTTGTTGTAGTGAAATCATCTGTACCCTGAAGCTTGATACAGGTCTGGATCACATCCTCAAAGGCTGTATTGGAGCGGTTGTTGTTCGCTTTGACAGGATCGCACGGCAGAGCAGAGTAAACACAGTAGCATATTTCGCCGTCATCCTGATCTACGGGCATACTGTACACTTCAAAGCACGCACACGGCTCATTCATGTGGACAAAGGAATGAACAGGCATCTTCTGAACTGCGGCACGGCGGCATATATCTTCAAACTCGCTGTTTTTCGGAAGATATCTTTCGTACAGTGAATTGGGAATGAATTTGTTGATATTGTAATACACACGCGGCAATTCAAACTTTTCGGACTGATATGTGGATACATCGGGATCTATGGGGGCTAAAAATTTCTTATTGCCCGCAGCAATGCGTATCTCACCGCATCCGCCGTCATCGTTTTTTCTTACAGATAATATGCAGGTAGGTATATTGAAGCTGTCAACGAGTTCCTGAAAATTCATAGCGGCTCCTTTCCGCAGCGGAAAGCTGCTGAATTGTCAGCAGGATCACAAGATATGATAACTGCCGTAATATGATAAATCCGCAATATCAGGCGAATATACCGAGAAATTATTTTTCAAGGATATTATATCATATTTCTTTCAAGATTTCAACACTTTTTTGTATAATTTTTTCTGTATTAATCAAAGAAATTAACCATATATTATTTCCCTGTTGCTCCAGCTCACTGATACTGACAGAAATACCGCCGATCACCGTTTTTTTCACCGCAACTGTTGATTTATGAGGAGCTTTGTGGTATAATACTTATTGACCTTTTCCTGCCATTCGGGAAACAGGATCAGATTATAAGGAGAGATTCATTATGTCAGAAAAATTCTACATCACGACCCCCATTTACTATCCGTCGGGCAACCCGCATATCGGTCACTGCTACACAACTGTACCCTGCGATTCTATTGCCCGCTACAAGCGAATGCAGGGATACGACGTAATGTTTCTTACAGGCACGGATGAACACGGTCTGAAGATAGAACAGAAAGCCGCAGAAGCAGGCATTACTCCCAAGGAATACGTCGATATCATCGTTGACAGGTTCAAGAAGCTCTGGAGCTATATGAACATCTCATACGACCGCTATATCCGCACAACAGACGACTATCACGTTGAGAGCGTTCAGAAGATATTCAAGACGCTCTACGACAAGGGTTATATATACAAGGGCAAGTATTCCGGCAAATACTGCACTCCCTGTGAGAGCTTCTGGACTGACTCACAGCTCGATGAAAAGGGCTGCTGTCCCGAATGCCACAGACCTGTCAAGTATGCCGAGGAAGAAGCCTACTTCATGAAGATGTCCCCCTTTGCGGACAGAATAGAGAAGCTTCTCACTGAGACCGACTACCTCCGTCCCAAGACAAGAGCTATATAGCTCGTCAACAACTTCATCAAGCCCGGCCTCGAAGACCTCTGCGTATCACGTACCTCGTTCACTTGGGGCGTTCCCGTATCGTTTGACGACAAGCACGTTGTATACGTATGGATAGATGCTCTTTCCAACTATATCACTGCTCTCGGCTTTGACAACTCGGAATTCACTGATTTCGACAAGTTCTGGCCTGCCGATGTCCACATGGTAGCCAAGGACATCATGCGCTTCCATGCCATAATCTGGCCTGCAATGCTCATGGCTCTTGATCTGCCGCTCCCCAAGCACCTTGCCGTACACGGATACATCACCATGCAGAACAAGGGCGGTGAAAGTGTCAAGATGTCCAAGTCGCTCGGTAATGTCGTTGATCCGTTCGTACTCGGCGAACGTTACGGCTGTGATGCCATAAGATACCACATTCTCCGTGAAATGGCTCTCGGCGCAGACAGCCTTTTCTCCAACGAGATCATGATAAACCGCATAAATTCCGATCTTGCCAACGGCTTCGGAAACCTTGTTTCACGCACCGTTGCAATGGCTGACAAGTACTTTGGCGGCACTCTCCCGACCGAACGTGAGTCTGATGCTCTCGACGAGGAATTCAGATCGGTCATCCTCGGACTCCGCTCCGCAGTTGACGGCTTCATAGACGAAACAAAGATAAAGCAGGCTCTTGAAACCATTTTTGAGGGCGTTACACGCGCAAACAAGTACATTGACGAGACCGAGCCGTGGAAGCTCGGCAAGGACGAATCAAAGAAGGCGCGTCTTGCCGCTGTTCTCTACAACCTGCTCGAAGCTATCCGTGTGACATCAGCTCTCCTCGCACCGTTCATGCCCACAGTAATGCCAAAGGTATGGGAGCAGATCGGCGCTTCGGCTGATGATGTAAAATACGAAAAGCTTGATAAATTCGATGTTCTCCCCGCAGACGTGACTGTTCACAAGGGAGAGATACTCTTCCCGCGTATCGACGTGGACAAGGAAATAGAGGAGCTCAACTCCATACTCACAGCAAATATGGAAGCCGCAAAGGCAAAGCTCTCCGACGAGGAGAAGGGAACCGCTCCTGCCGAGCCGATAACGCTCGCCCCCGAGATTGCCATAGACGACTTCGCAAAGGTCGAGATACGCGTTGCAAAGGTAACTGCCTGCGAAAGAGTGAAAAAGTCCGACAAGCTCCTGTGCCTCCAGCTCGATGACGGCATGGGCGGCCGTCAGGTCGTATCGGGTATCGCCGAGTATTACGCTCCCGAGGATCTCATCGGAAAGAAGCTCCAGCTCATCGCCAACCTCAAGCCCGTCAAGCTCAGAGGCGTGAACAGCAACGGCATGATCTGCGCGGCTGACACTCCTGACGGAGTAAAGGTGATCTTCGTGGACGATTCCATCCCCGTAGGCTCAAAAATAAGATAAGAGCAGCAATTACACAAACGGACGTGCAAGGGACGCCTCTCTTGTACGTCCGTTTTTCGTGCAGTATGACATGACAGTGCCGCCTTATGCAATATATACTGTAATATGTGTGGATATTCAAAATTAATCAAGATTTATATTGACTTATTCTGTCAATAGGTGTATAATTAATTCGTATTGTAAATACTCACTTTAAATATATATTGGAGGTTTTTTCAATGAGCAGAGTTTATAACTTCAGCGCAGGTCCTGCTGTTCTTCCGGAAGAAGTTCTGAAAGAGTGTGCAGAGGAAATGATGGATTACAAGGGCTGTGGAATGTCCGTTATGGAGATGTCCCACCGTTCAAAGGTGTACGATGAGATAATCAAGGAAGCTGAGCAGGATCTCCGCGACCTTATGAATATCCCTGACAACTACAAGGTAATCTTCGCACAGGGCGGTGCTTCTCTCGTTTTTGCCGGCGTTCCCATGAACCTCATGAAGAAGGGCAAGGCTGCTTACATAATCACAGGTCAGTGGGCTAAGAAGGCTGCACAGGAAGCTGAAAAGTACGGCGAAGTTGTAAGAGTAGCTTCATCTGCTGACAAGACTTTCTCATATATCCCCGATTGTTCAGATCTTGACATTCCCGATGATGTTGACTACGTTTACATCTGCGAGAACAACACTATCTACGGCACAAAGTTCTGGGAGCTCCCCAACACCAAGGGACACGAGCTCGTTGCTGACGTAAGCTCATGCTTCCTCTCAGAGCCCGTTGACGTTTCCAAGTACGGCGTTATCTACGGCGGTGTTCAGAAGAACGTAGGCCCCTCAGGCGTACAGATCATCATCGTTCGTGAGGATCTCATCGCTGACGGTCCTGCTCTCAAGATCACTCCTACTATGATGGACTGGAAGATACAGGCTGATAACGAATCCCTTTACAACACTCCTCCCTGCTACGGAATCTATGTTTGCGGCAAGGTATTCAAGTGGATAAAGAAGATGGGCGGACTCGAGGCTATGAAGGCTCACAACGAGAAGAAGGCAAAGATCCTTTACGATTTCCTCGACAGCAGCAAGATGTTCAAGGGCACTGTTGAGCCCAAGGACCGCTCACTCATGAACGTTCCTTTCATCACAGGCAACGAGGAGCTTGACAAGAAGTTCGTTGCAGAGTCCAAGAAGGCAGGTCTTGAGAACCTCAAGGGCCACAGAAGCGTAGGCGGTATGCGTGCTTCTATCTACAACGCTATGCCTGTTGAGGGCGTTGAGAAGCTCGTTGAGTTCATGAAGAAGTTCGAGGCTGAGAACTCGTAATCCCGACAGCATACTCAGAAAAATCGCTGCCATATAATATTCAGAATCATCAAGACGAAAGAGGTAATGGAAATGTTCAGCATACAGACACTTAATAAGATCTCATCCGTCGGAACAGACGTTTTCGACAAGAGCAATTATGCTATTGCCGATGCTCCTGCTAATCCCGACGCTATTATGGTACGTTCCGCCAAGATGCACGATATGACTTTCGGCGACAAGCTCCTCGCTATCGCCCGTGCAGGTGCCGGCACAAACAACATCCCTGTTGAGCGCTGCGCTCAGGAGGGTATCTGCGTATTCAACACTCCCGGTGCAAACTCAAACGCAGTTAAGGAGCTCGCTATCTGCGCTCTCCTCCTCGCTTCAAGAAAGATCGTTGAGGCTGCACAGTGGTCTGCATCCCTCAAGGGCACAGAAGATGCTCCCAAGACTGTTGAGGCAGGCAAGAGCAAGTTCGCAGGTCCTGAGATCGCAGGCAAGACTCTCGGTATCATCGGACTCGGCGCTATCGGCGGTAAGATCGCTAACGCTGCTGAAGCCCTCGGCATGAAGGTTATCGGCTATGATCCTTATCTTTCGATCGGTGCTGCTCTCCACCTTGAGCCTTCTGTTCAGGTCGTAAAGGACATCAACGATATTTACAGAAACAGCGATTATATCACGATCCACATGCCCTACACTCCTGAAACAGCAAATACTATCAATACTGAGCAGATCGCTATGATGAAGGACGGCGTTCGTCTCATCAATCTCGCAAGAGGCGAGCTCATCAACAGCGAGGCTGTTGTAAAGGCTATCGCTGACGGCAAGATTGCCAAGTACGTTACTGACTTCGCTGATGACATCGTACTCGGTGCTGAGAATGTAATCGTTCTCCCCCACCTCGGAGCTTCTACTCCCGAGAGTGAGGACAACTGTGCTGTTATGGCTACTGCGGAGCTTATCGACTACCTCGAGAACGGCAACATCAGAAACAGCGTAAACTATCCGAACCTCTCCATGGAGTGCACAGGCACAAAGATCTGTGTCATCCACAAGAACGTTCCTACAACGATCGCTTCCATAACAACCGCTGTTGGCAACGAGGGCATCAACATCGAGAACATGGCTAACGCAAGCAAGGGCGATTTCGCATACACAATGCTTGATGTTACAGGCGATGTTCCTGCTGCTGTTGAGGGCAAGATCAATGCTGTTGACGGAGTTATCCGCGTAAGAGTTATCAACAAGAAGTAAGATATACTATTATAATACAAGCTGCCGGAGCAAATGCTCCGGCAGCTTTTTGTTCAGCAAAGAAAAACGGCTTCTCAGGTGATAATATGAACAAAATGTAAACAATCCTGTTCCTGCTTGACTTATATCCGGAAATGGTCTATACTATATTTAGCACTCACGCATCGAGAGTGCTAATCTATTTTAATCACTACCTCTGAAGGAGATGTTCATAATGGGTACAAAACAATTCAAGGCGGAGTCCAAGCGACTTCTCGAAATGATGATACACTCGATCTACACGCATAAGGAAATATTCCTGCGCGAGCTTATCTCAAACGCAAGCGATGCTATCGACAAGCTCTATTTCAAGTCACTGACAGATGACAAGGTCGGTCTGAATAAGGACGATTTCGCTATCTGGATAGACACTGACAAGGAAACCCGCACACTCACTATCACTGATAACGGCATCGGTATGACTGCCGAGGAGCTTGAAAGTAACCTCGGTACTATTGCCAACAGCGGTTCTTTCAAATTCAAGAACGAAAACAAGCTTGAGGAAGACAACCAGATCATCGGTCAGTTCGGTGTCGGCTTCTATTCGGCTTTCATGGTTGCCAAAAAGGTCACTGTCATCTCAAAGGCTTACGGAAGCGATAAGGCTTACCGCTGGGAAAGCAAGGGCGTTGACGGCTATACGGTTTCCGAGGACGACAAGGAAAGTGTCGGCACAGTCATAATCCTTGAGCTTCTTGACGACACCGATGACGAGAAGTACGGCGAATTCCTCGACGAGTACCGCATCAAGGGACTCATAAAGAAGTATTCCGACTATATCCGCTTCCCTGTTAAGATGAAGATGCAGCACAGCCGTCCTATTGAGCAGTCCGAGGAGGACAAGGCTGCAAACAAGCCTGTCGAGTACGAAGACTATATCGAGATAGAAACTCTCAACAGCATGGTGCCGCTGTGGAAGAAAAGCAAGTCCGAGCTCAAAGAGGAGGACTACAAACACTTCTACACCGAAAAATTCTACGACTACAACGAGCCGCTCAAGTACTCCCATGTCAAGAACGAGGGTGTCCCGAGCTATAACGCTCTCCTCTATATTCCTTCAAAAGCTCCGTTCGATTACTACTCCAAGGAATACGAAAAGGGCTTGCAGCTCTACTCCAACGGTGTGCTCATCATGGACAAGTGTGCTGACCTTCTCCCCGATTATTTCAGCTTTGTAAAGGGACTTGTTGACTCCGAAGATCTGTCGCTCAACATCTCACGTGAGATGCTCCAGCACGACCGTCAGCTCAAGGTCATTGCAAAGAGCATTGAAAAGACCGTATCCTCAGAGCTGAAGAAAATGCTCAAGAATGAGCGTGAGAAATATGAGGAGTTCTGGAAGGCATTCGGAATGCAGATCAAGTACGGCGTGTACAGTGAATTCGGCACGAACAAGGAAAAGCTTCAGGATCTGCTGCTGTTCTCTTCCTCAAACGAAAATAAGCTCGTAACACTTGATGAATACGTAACAGGTATGCGCGAAGAGCAGAAATACATCTACTACGCAACAGGCGAAAGTATCGCACGCATCGAACAGCTCCCGCAGACAGAACTCGTCAAGGACAACGGCTTCGAGATACTCTACCTCACTGATAATATCGACGAATTTGCCATAAAGGTTATAAACAGCTACAAGGACAAGGAATTCAAGAATGTTTCCGCCGATGACCTCGGTCTTGAAACTCCCGAGAAGAAGGAGGAATTCAAAGCCAAGGAGGAGGAAAGTGCCGATATGCTCAAGGAGCTCTGTGACGCCCTTGAAGGAAAGGTCACAAAGGTCGCACTCTCTCAGAGACTGAAGTCCCACCCTGTATGCCTCACCAGCGAGGGTGAAATAACTCTCGAAATGGAAAAGGTGCTCAATTCGCTCCCGAACGATCAGCAGGTACACGCTCAGCGCGTCCTTGAAATAAACCCCGAGCACGAGATATTCGGCAAGCTCAGAACTATCGCTGAAGCAGGCGACAAGGATAAGCTCGCCAAGTATGCAAAGCTCCTCTACACGCAGGCATTGATGATCGAAGGTATGCCCGTGGACAATCCTGTTGAGTTCTCAAATCTTGTCTGTGAGCTTATGTAGCACCGAGCGGGCGCGAGTAAATCCGCTCCCTGATACAGACAGCAGGCAGTCAAATACAGCTATTACTTGTATTGTCTATGTTGCAAGAAATACCAGCTTCATAATTGGTGAAAATGCCAAAAAGCACCGCGCAAAATTGTTTTTTTGAGGTTTTCTCTTGACTGAAAAATGAATTTGCGTTATAATAACTACAGTGTTAAATAATCTTGAATTATTTATCACTCGTTTTGTTGTCTCCTTTCTTTTGTTCTACACATATTTTTCATTTTATCTCATCTCTTAAAGCCCGACGGAAACGTCGGGCTTTTTTTCCCCTTTCTCGCGGCATTTGTGCAATGTGGTGAGAGAGTGTGTTATTTTTTGGTCAATGTGACTTAAATTTGTTGCGGGCGAAAAAAGTGGTTTACAAAGACATTGTTTTGTGGTATAATGTGAGGTGAAGTTATATGCGCTTTTTTGGATGTAAACCGCAAAAGTGCTCATAACCCCTGAATAAATCTTTACAGGAGGTCATTCCAAATGGCAATCAAAAGAAAAATGAAAACCATGGACGGTAATAACGCTGCTGCTTGGGTATCATATCCCTTTACCGATGTAGCCGCTATCTACCCCATCACACCCTCATCCGTTATGGCTGAGGTGACAGACAGCTGGTCTGCTAAGGACAAGAAGAACCTTTTCGGTCAGCCTGTTACTGTTGCTGAGATGCAGTCCGAGGCAGGTGCTGCCGGCACTGTACACGGCTCACTCGCAGCCGGTGCTCTCACAACTACATACACCGCTTCCCAGGGCCTTCTCCTGATGATCCCCAATATGTACAAGATCGCAGGTGAGCTTCTCCCCAACGTTATCCACGTTTCTGCTCGCTGCGTATCATCACACGCTCTTAACATCTTCGGCGACCACTCCGATATCTATGCTTGCCGTCAGACAGGCTACGCTATGCTCTGCTCAGGCAGCGCACAGGAAGTTATGGACCTCGGTGCTGTTGCTCACCTTTCAACAATAAAGGGCAGAGTTCCTTTCCTCCACTTCTTCGACGGTTTCCGTACATCTCACGAGATCCAGAAGATCGAGACATGGGACGATGCTACTCTCTATGACCTCCTCGACAAGGATGCAGCTCAGAGATTCAGAGACGGCGCTCTCCACTCCGAGAGACCTGTTCTCCGCGGCTCTGCTGAGAACCCTGACGTATTCTTCCAGGCTCGTGAAGCCTGCAACAAGTACTACGATGCTCTTCCTGCAATCGTAGAGGACTACATGAACAAGGTCAACGATCTCATCGGTACAGATTACAAGCTCTTCAACTACTACGGTGCAGCTGACGCTGAGCACGTTATTGTTGCTATGGGCTCTGTAAACGAGACTATCGAAGAGACTATCGACTACCTCAACGCTAACGGCGGCAAGTACGGTCTCGTTAAGGTTCGCCTCTACAGACCTTTCGTTGCTTCAAAGCTCGTTGAAGCTATCCCTGACTCTGTTAAGAGAATCTCTGTTCTCGACAGAACAAAGGAGCCCGGCTCACTCGGCGAGCCTCTCTACCTCGATGTAGTTGCAGCTCTCAAGGGTACAAAGTTCAACGATGTTCCTGTATTCACAGGCCGCTACGGTCTCGGCTCCAAGGACACTGTTCCTGCTCAGATCGTTGCTGTATTCAAGAACTCCACAAAGCCCAGATTCACTATCGGTATCAACGATGATGTTACAAATCTGTCTCTGCCCCTCGAGGAGAACCCCGATTCAGCTCCTGCCGGCACAACAGCCTGCAAGTTCTGGGGTCTCGGCTCTGACGGTACTGTTGGTGCAAACAAGAACTCCATCAAGATCATCGGCGACCACACTGATCTCTATGCTCAGGCTTACTTCGCATACGACTCAAAGAAGTCAGGCGGTGTTACAATCTCTCACCTCCGCTTCGGTAAGACACCTATCAAGTCAACATATCTCATCAACAAGGCTGACTTCGTAGCTTGTCACAACCAGAGCTATATCGACAAGTACGATATGGTTTCTGACATCAAGCCCGGCGGTACATTCCTCCTCAACACAATCTGGAGCGTTGACGAGCTCAATGCTAACCTCCCCGGCCAGGTAAAGAGATATATCGCTGAGAACAATATCAACTTCTACATCATCAACGGCGTAAAGCTCGGTGAAGAGACAGGAATGGGCACACGTATCAACACCATCCTCCAGTCTGCTTTCTTCAAGCTTGCAAACATCATCCCCTTCGAGGACGCTCTCAAGTACATGAAGGACGCTGCTGAGGCTTCTTACAGCAAGAAGGGTCAGGACGTTGTTGAAAAGAACTGGAACGCTATCGATGCCGGTCACCAGAACATCGTTAAGGTTGATGTTCCTGCTGATTGGAAGAACTGCGCTGATACACAGATGGGTATGCCCCCTGTATCCTGCGACAACAAGGTTCTTCAGGATTATGTAAACAATATCCAGATCCCCTGCAACGCTCAGAAGGGTGACACACTCCCCGTTTCTACATTCGTTGACAGAGCTGACGGTACATTCCCGCAGGGTTCTGCTGCATTCGAGAAGCGCGGTATCGCTGTTAAGGTTCCTTCATGGGACGCTTCCAAGTGCATCCAGTGTAACCAGTGTGCTTACGTTTGTCCTCACGCTGTAATCAGACCTGTTGCTATGACTCCTGCTGAGCTCGCTGCTGCTCCTGCTGCTGCAAAGTCTGCTGACTTCAAGCCCGCACTCGGCGACCTCAAGTTCGTAATGACAGTTTCAACTCTCGACTGTACAGGATGCGGCGTATGTGCAAACGTATGTCCCGCTAAGGAGAGCGCACTTACAATGGAGCCTATCGCTTCTCAGATGGATCAGCAGGAAGTATTCAACTATGCTGTTACTCTCGACGAGAAGCCTGAGGTTGCTGATAAGTTCAAGGCTGACACAGTTAAGGGCTCACAGTTCAGACAGCCTCTCCTCGAATTCTCCGGTGCTTGCGCAGGCTGTGGTGAAACACCTTATGCTAAGCTCGTTACACAGCTCTTCGGCGACAGAATGATGATCGCTAACGCTACAGGCTGTTCTTCAATTTGGGGCGGTTCCGCACCTTCAACTCCTTATACAGTAAACAAGAAGGGCAGAGGTCCTGCTTGGAGCAACTCACTCTTTGAGGACAACGCTGAGTTCGGTTACGGTATGTTCCTTGCAACTCAGACACTCAGAAAGAGAGTTACTGACAAGGTTCTCGCACTTCAGGAGAAGTCTGAGAATCAGGATGTCAAGAACGCTATCGCTAAGTACCTCGAAACATACAACGACGGTGCTGCAAACGCAGATGCTACTGATGCTCTCGTAGCTGCTCTTGAGGCTTGCGGATGCGACGATGCAAAGGCTATCCTCGCTGAGAAGGATTACCTCTCCAAGAAGTCACAGTGGATATTCGGCGGCGACGGCTGGGCTTACGATATCGGCTTCGGCGGTCTCGACCACGTTATCGCTCAGGGCAAGAACGTTAATATCCTCGTATTCGATACTGAGGTTTACTCAAATACAGGCGGACAGGCTTCCAAGTCCACACCTACAGGTGCTATCGCACAGTTCGCTGCTGCCGGCAAGGTCGTTAAGAAGAAGGACCTCGCAGGTATCGCAATGAGCTACGGCTATGTTTACGTTGCACACGTTGCAATGGGCGCAAACATGAACCAGTGCATCAAGGCATTCGCTGAGGCAGAGGCTTACGACGGACCTTCCATCGTTATCTGCTACGCTCCTTGTATCAACCACGGTATCAAGACAGGTATGGCTACTGCTCAGGCAGAGGAGAAGAAGGCTGTTGAGGCTGGCTACTGGCACCTCTACAGATACAACCCCGACCTCAAGAAGGAAGGCAAGAATCCCTTCATTCTCGACTCCAAGGCTCCGAACGTTGACGAGTACAAGAACTTCCTCATGGGCGAAGTTCGTTACAACTCACTCGCTCGCTCCAACCCTGAGAGAGCAGAGAAACTCTTCGATGCTGCTGTTGAGAACGCTAAGGATCGTTACGATTACCTCACACGTCTCACAACTCTCTACGGTCAGGACTGATCTGAGCCGCTCTGCCGTCTGACGGTATGAACGCTCACAACTGATAAAAAAGCGATCCCCCGTTTCTTCGGAAACGGGGGATTTTGTGTTTTATTCGTGAATATGCCTTTTCAGAATGGTGATTACAGCTTTCTGTTGTAGTATGCCGAAACACCTGCATTTATAAGTGCATTTACTACGATCATTATACTGAGTGTCATTGAAACTGTCTCGCTGAACGCGCCTGCAACTATTGCTGCGATAGCAGTCGCAAAAAGGAAAATAGTATTTGATGTCCGTGCCGATTCCTTCATTATCTGCTTGTTACGCTCATCGGTCTGCTGTATATACAGCTCCTTCAGCTTCGCATCATCCTTCAGAGCTGTATTTAATCTTACCGAATAGCCGAGTCCCGGACCGACCATAACTACAAAAACTCCGTAGAGAACACCTGAGAAATAGCTGTCACTATCTCTTGTCAGTATCTGGTATACGATAAGTGAAACGATCACCAGAACGATCAGTATTCGTATTGCAATTAATTTCCTCTGTATTTTCTTTCTGAATTCTTCCATGATAATTCCTCCTTAAAGATTTTCCTCGTCCTCGAAAATGAACAGTTCCTCGATAGATATTCCGAAAAACTGTGCCGCCTTGTGTGCAAGTGTGAGGGACGCGTTGTATTTTCCGTTTTCCAGTGAAATGATGGTCTGTCGCGTTACACTGAGTACATCGGCAAGTTCCTGCTGTGTGACCTTTCTGGCTTTCCGAAGCTCCTGTATTTTATTTT
>JAKSQV010000025.1 GCA_024403935.1 Ruminococcus sp.
ATCCTTAAATGCTCTATCTTCGATATTAGTTAAATGACCGGGCAAACTAATATATGTTAGGTTTTTACAACCATTAAAAGCATCTTCACAAATATCGGTTAATGTTTCTGGTAGTTCTACAGATTTAATGTTTGAATTGAAAACAAATTTTGCTTTTTTTATCCAGCTTCCTATAAGTCCAAGTATACCGCCCATAACTGGTGGCTGAGAAAGGGCATATACATAATCCTGCTTTGGAGTTCTGAAGGTTGCAGCTATTGCTGAAAAGTAAGATATTCAATTCAGGGCGGATAGAGATATTCGCCCTGAAATAATACAGCTCGGAGAACGCTTACAGGCGGTATCCCCGAAAATAAACATTAAGGAGTTTTTACCAATGAACAAGAATTTAAGAAAAGCTATCATCGCAGGTAACTGGAAGATGAACAAGACACGTCCCGAGGCTAAGGAGCTTCTCACAGCTATCAAGCCTCTTGTTGCAAATGCTGAGGGCAAGATCGAGGTCATCGCCTGCGTTCCTTTCACAAACCTTGAAACTGCTGTCAACACAACAGCAGGCAGCAACGTTAAGATCGGTGCTGAGAACGTTCACTTTGAGAAGAGCGGTGCTTTCACAGGCGAGATCTCCGCTGATATGCTCACAGAGCTTGGCGTTGAGTACGTTGTTATCGGTCACAGCGAGAGAAGACAGTATTTCGGCGAGACTGACGAAACAGTAAACAAGAGAACAATTGCTGCTCTTGAAGCAGGCCTCAAGCCTATCGTATGCGTAGGCGAGCTCAAGTGGGAGCGCGAGTGCAACATCACAGAAGAAGTTATCGCTCGTCAGATAAAGCTTGACCTCTGGTCACTCACAGCAGAGCAGATAAAGAATGTAGTAATCGCTTACGAGCCTGTATGGGCTATCGGTACAGGCCTTACAGCTACTCCCGATCAGGCAGAGGAAGTTTGCGGCTTCATTCGTGCACAGCTCGCAAAGCTCTACGATCAGGCAACTGCTGACGCTGTTACTATCCAGTACGGCGGCTCTATGAACGCAAAGAATGCGGCTGAGCTCCTTGCTAAGCCCAACATCGACGGCGGTCTTATCGGCGGTGCTTCACTCAAGGCTGAGGACTTCAACGTTATTGTTCAGGCTGCTGTAAACGGCTGAGTTAAAGATATATAAGCATTGTTCGGCGGGCGGATTCATTCCGCCCCTGAATTTGATGAAAGGAAAATTCAAATGTCAAAAAAACCCGTTGCACTTATTATTATGGATGGCTTCGGCTACAATCCCGATTCCTACGGCAACGCTATTACTGCCGCAAAGAAGCCGAATCTTGATAAATATTTCGCTGAGTGCCCTAATACTCTCATAGGCGCGAGCGGACTCGATGTAGGTCTGCCCGACGGACAGATGGGCAACTCGGAAGTAGGTCACACAAATATCGGTGCAGGACGCATCGTTTATCAGATGCTCGTCAAGATATCAAAGGACATCAAGGACGGCGTATTCTTCGATAACAAGGCTATTCTCGGCGCGATGAACAACTGTAAGGAAAAGGGCAGTGCTCTCCACCTCATGGGACTTCTCTCTCCCGGCGGAGTTCACAGCCACATGGAGCACCTCTTCGGTATAGTTGAAATGGCTAAGAAGAACGGCATTGACAAGGTGTACATACACGCTTTCCTCGACGGACGTGACGTTCCGCCGTCATCTGCCGCTGACTATATGGAGGAGACTGTCGCAGAACTCAGGAAGATCGGTCTCGGCACTATCGCTACGATCTCCGGACGCTTCTACGCTATGGACAGAGACAATGCATGGGACAGAGTTGAAAAGGCTTATGCCGCACTCGTTTACGGCGAGGGCGTGAAGGAGACTGATCCCGTTCAGGCTATTAAGAATTCCTACGCAAACGAGGTTACTGACGAGTTCATGCTTCCGACAGTGATCGAGGGCGGAGCGCAGATAAAGGCTGATGACAGCGTTATCTTCTTCAATTTCCGTCCCGACCGTGCAAGACAGATCACACGTTCGTTCGTTGATCCCGAGTTTGCAGGCTTTGAGCGCAGAAACGGCTTCTTCCCCGTAAACTTCGTATGCATGGCTCAGTATGATGCAACAATGCCGAATGTATCGGTCGCATATCCTCCCGAGCAGCTCACCATGACAATGGGCGAGTACCTTGCAAAGCTCGGCAAAACACAGCTCCGTATCGCCGAGACACAGAAGTACGCACACGTTACGTTCTTCTTCAACGGCGGCGAGGAGAAGCAGTTTGACGGCGAGGACCGCATACTCATAAAGTCGCCTGACGTTCCGACGTTTGACCTCAAGCCTGAAATGAGTGCGTATGAGGTGTGCGATGCCGTTGTTGATGCTATCAATTCGGACAAGTATGATGTTATCATCCTCAACTATGCAAACTGCGACATGGTCGGACATACAGGCATATTTGATGCTGCTGTAAAGGCTGTTGAGGCAACTGATACCTGCGTCGGACGCATGGTAGACGCTATCCTTGCAAAGGGCGGTGCTGCTCTCATCACTGCCGACCACGGTAACGCTGACAAGATGATGGAGCCCGACGGAAGCCCGTTTACGGCACATACAACGAATCAGGTACCGCTTATTGCGGTAGGTGTAGAGGGCAAGCTTGCTGAGGGCGGCGTTCTTGCTGACCTTGCACCGACAATGCTCGACATTATGGAAGTTCCCCAGCCTGCTGAAATGACAGGTAAGTCACTCCTCGTAAAATAAACAAATAACGGGCGGAGCTTCCGCCCGTTATCCTGTACATGAAGTTATACAAATCTAACAGTGAGGTGATAGTATGGATGGCGGACTTGAAGGTGCATTTGCGGTCGTTCTTTTCATTCTGCTTGTTATGTTCATCGCAGGCATGGCAGCGGCGATAGCATCGGTCGTGCTTGTAATAAAGAAAAAGAAGCCGGTTATTGCTATTATTCTGAGCGTAATCTCCTTCCCGCTTATTGCTGTTCCGCTGTTTTTCACGGTTGGCTTGTTTCTGGCAGTTCCGCTGCTGCTGGTATTCATCGCCATAGTGACAGTACTATCCGTGCGGCTTATCAAAGCAGACAGCGGCGAAAGGAACTAATGTTGAACAGGTACATTGCTGCCGCACTTTCTGCGGCACTTCTGACGGCTCTGACCTCCTGCGCGGCTGACACGTTTTCCACACAGCCGTCTGCCAGCGAGCGCGACGTCTTTGCCATGGATACATTTATGACGATGAGGTCATACGGGAGCGAATCTGATACGGCACTCGAAGCGTCGGAGGCGCGTATCAGGTAGCTTGAGGACGAGCTCTCGGTCACAAAGCAGGACAGTGACATTACACGCATAAACAGCGCAGGCGGTGAAGCGGTCACAGTTTCTCCCGACACCGCTGCCCTTGTGGAAGCAGGTGTGTCCTTCTGGCAGGAAACATCAGGTGCGCTCGATATAAGCATTTATCCCGTACTTGCAGAGTGGGGATTCACTACGGGGGAGTATCATGTTCCCGATGCGGATACAATATCGCGGCTGCTGAAAAACGTCAGCGGCGGAAGCCTTTCCGTAAGCGGCTCAACTGTACAGATACCTCCTGACAGCATGATAGACCTCGGAGCTCTTGCCAAAGGCTATACAGGCGATGAGATAATGGAGATATTCCGCCAAAACGGCATAAGCTCGGCGATGATAAGCATCGGGGGAAACATTCAGGCTCTCGGAAGCAAACCTGATGGCTCTGACTGGCGCATTGGCATAAAGGACCCGTTTTCTCCCGATGAGAATGTATGTGCTGTCAGCATATCCGACAAGGCAGTTGTCACTTCAGGCAACTATGAGCGGTATTTCACGGGTGATGACGGCAGGGTGTACTGGCATATCTTAGACCCGTCTGACGGCTGTCCCGCAGATAACGGACTCGTTTCCGTTACCGTGATAGGGGAGCAGGGGCTGACCTGTGACGCACTCTCAACTGCACTTTTTGTTATGGGTACGGATAAGGCACAGACATATCTGAAGGAGCATACAGAAGTCGATGCCGTGCTTGTTGCCGATGACGGTCAGCTTTTCTGTACCGACGGGATAAGCGGCTGTCTTGAAATGAAAAACGGTAAGACCGCGGAGGTGATTGCCCGTGACTAAGGGCGTGAAGATATGTCTTGCGGCTGCTGTGACGATATTCATTGCGGCGGCTTTGGCAGTGCTGCTGCTGCATCTTCCTGCGGAAAGTACGTATGTCGAGATAGTACAGGACGGCAAGGTGCTGTATACGCTTGACCTCGCGGAATATGATGATGAGACTGTACAGACTATCCGTATAGATTCACCCGACGGGGGCTATAATATCGTTGAGATATCCGAGGGGAACAAAATCTGTATATCCGAAGCGGACTGCCCTGACAAGACCTGTGTCAATACAGGGTATCTGCGGTATGAGAACGTGCCTATCGTCTGCCTGCCGCACAGGCTTGTGGTAAAGTTCGCGGACGGGCCGCAGAACGGAGGCTGATATGAAGACGAAACGTCTTACTGAGCTTGCCCTGCTTACAGCGGCAGCTCTGATAGTATTCATAGTGGAGCTTCGTCTGCCCGACCTGTCAACAATTCCGGGAGTAAAGCTCGGGCTTGCGAACATTTTCACGGTTTATGCCGTATACAGCTTCAGGGCGCGTGAAACGGCACTCATGCTGCTGACGAGGATAGTGCTCGGTTCGCTGTTCAGCAGCAATCCGATGTCACTGATATACAGCCTTACAGGCGGAGTGTTCTGCATTGTGGGGATGCTGCTGCTGAAAAAGGTGATACCTATAAAATATCTGTGGCTGTGCAGCGTGTTCGGAGCAATGTTCCACAATACGGGGCAGATAACCGCCGCAGTTATACTTACAAGGTCGTCTGCCGTGCTTGTTTACTATCCCATGCTGATAGTATCTGGCTGTATTGCAGGACTGTTCACGGGACTGTGTGCGCAGTTCGTGCTGAAGCGGCTCGTGAATGCACGAAAGCAGGCAGGCTGTTCCGACTATTCAATATCAAAGGAGAAAGAACAATGAATCCATTAGGAGTAATGAAGCTGAAGCCGCTGTTCGAGACGTTCTGTCAGGACCACCCGAAGTTCCTGATGTTTCTCGGTGCTATCGGCGGAGCTGTGGATAAAGACAGTGTCATTGAGGTGAAGGTCATCAGTTCACAGGGACAGACGACAAAAACGAATATCAAAGTCAACGACAATGATATAGCGATGTTTCAGGAGTTTTCCAAGCTGATGAAGAAGTGAAAAAAGGACTCGCAGGGACAGCCCTGACGAGTCCTTTTTGTATTATACAGCAGATGAAGCTTATTCGTATTTGCTGTCGTGAGCCTCGATACGCGAAGCTGTATCGTATGAATCAAGCATATTGAACATCGCATTCAGCAGGTAGCTGTAGCTTGATCCCGTCAGATGCAGACCGTCAGCACCTGAAACATTTGCAGCAAGTGCGCCTGTGTTCGGGTCTTTCAGAACGGCGTTGGCATCGAAAAAGAGTATCTGCGATGAGCCATAGTTGTCTACGGCGGCTTCAACAGCACTGTTGAAGCTGTCTATCCTGTCATTTGTGGTGTAGTAGTTATTGACAGATACAGGTGAAATCGAGCCGATGACTACTGTTGTATCTGGAATGGCGTCCACAAGCTGCTGAGCGATGCTGCATAGTGTGTCTGCGAAACCTTCGGGGGAGTAGGTAAATATATCGTTCATGCCTATCGAGATATAGATAAGCGGAGAATCCGTGTATTTTGCGGCATCAACAGCTCCCATAGCACCTCCGCCGACATCAAAGGTGTAATTGCCCATATTCCACAGAGCCATTGACTCCTTGGCGATATTGTGTTCGTATGGGATATATCCGTAAGCGTTGAAGCCGTATGCAATGGAGTCACCGAGAATGGCAAGGTGCTCCTGATAGTAGCTGCTGTTGGGAGAGTCGGCACCTGCGCTGACACGGTAATCCGACACATACGGACGTTCGGCGTGCGGCTCTGCGGTATCCTCCTGAGTTGCTGTTGAGGTGCTCTCCTCGGCTTCACTTGTTGCAGTTGTGCTTGCTTCGGTGGTGGTGGAAGTTGTCTCGACCGTGAGTGATACAACAGTCAGTGTCATAGCAGAGGTAGTAACGGTATCGGACGAGGATGTTGTCTGAGAGGAGGTCTCAGCGGCAGTAGTGACATTCAGCGGAACTGTGGTGCGGACATATTCAGGCATATCTTTTTTTGCTCGTTCAGAGTGGTTATCACCTGTGAAAAGCATTGCTGAAACGGAGCAGAATATGATAAGCAGCGGAAGAAGCGGATTCGAGAAGAAGTGACCGAAGAAGTCCTCCATTATTCTTTTCAAAGTGATACTCACCTCCTGAAAGCAAAATAAAATCCCGCAGACAGTGACCTGCGAGATGATGTTGCGAAAAAATGTCGTTATGTTACTATTGTTGCTGCGCGGTAATTGTTTTTGCCGCGGAAGAACCAAACCGCGAAACTGCCTGCGGGGGCTCCCCACTGGTGCCGCTGACCGGGGTCGAACCGGTACGGATTTTACTCCGAGGGATTTTAAGTCCCTTGTGTCTGCCTATTCCACCACAGCGGCATATATTCAGCAAATAATATTATACCACTTTTTAAAATTATTGTCAAGCTTTTTGAATCAAGAGGTACACAAATGCTTTTGACCGTTCGGAAATGAAAGTGCTTGCTATTCGTGTGAGATTGTGGTATACTAAATATGTATGTATTCTGGTATGAAAGGAAGCTGACGATGAAACTTCTTGCGATTGACGGAAACAGTATTCTCAACCGTGCATTCTACGGCATAAAGCTGCTCACAAACAGAAAAGGCGTGTTCACCAACGCGATTTTCGGCTTTATGAACATATATATGAAAAACTTTGACGAAGTACGTCCCGATGCGGTCGCAGTGGCATTTGACCTCAAAGCTCCGACGTTTCGTCATAAGGCGGCAGATTATTACAAGGCTAACCGCAAGGGTATGCCCGATGAGCTTGCCCAGCAGCTTCCGCTGATAAAGGAGCTTCTCGGACTGCTTGGCATAACCGTGCTCGAATGTGAGGGCTACGAGGCGGATGACATACTCGGAACGCTCTCAAAGCTTTGCAGTGACAGCGGAAATGAGTGCTTTGTCCTCACAGGTGACAGGGACAGCCTTCAGCTCATTGACGACAAGGTAACAGTGCTGCTTGCCACTAACAAGGAGACTGTCCGATATACACCCGACCGCTTCCGTGATGATTACGGCTTTGAGCCGATACGGCTTATCGACCTGAAGGCACTCATGGGCGACAGCTCGGACAATATCCCCGGAGTTGCAGGAATAGGTGAAAAAACCGCATCCTCTCTGATACAGGAGTTCGGGACGCTTGAGGGAGTGTACGCGGGCTATGAGGCTTCGGGACTTACCAAGGGTGTAAAGGCGAAGCTTGCCGCAGGGGAAGCCTCAGCAAAGGAAAGCAAATGGCTTGCAACGATAGTTCGTGATGCTCCGATAGATACGGAGCTTGTGGCGTGCAGGCTCGGTGATGCTGATATTGCAGGTGTCCGCCGCCGGCTGACCGAGCTTGAAATGTACAAGCTCCTTGACCAGCGCGGTATAGCCGCATCGGCGAGCGAGTCCGTACCCGAGGTGAAGCAGGAGGAGCATACTCCGATAGAGGTCACAGAGCACGAGCTGACCTCAGCCGATATATCAGGCTTTACTGATGTATGCTGCCTGTTTGACGGCGCGAGACTGACTGTGCTTGACGGAACGGCGGTTTATACTGCTGAGAGCACAGAGCTGATAAGCAGCTTTTTTACTTCTGAATGCCGCAAGACAACTTTTGATGCGAAGCCGCTTTATCGTTGGGCAATGGCTCACGGAGGCGAGCTGAAGAATGTGCAGGATGATATTCTGATATGCGGCTATCTGCTGAATGCGTCAGCTGCCGATTATGCCGTGGACAAGCTGTGTGCGGAGTATGGTGCCCACTACTGTACAGAGAACGGCGTTCATGCCGAACTCGTTTCTCTTTGTGGACTTGCCAAAAAGCTCCGTGCCGAGACAGAGCGCGAGGGCATGACAGAGCTGTATGAAAACATCGAAATGCCGCTCACAGAGGTGCTTGCCTCTATGGAGCATTACGGAGTCAGCATTGACAGAGAGGGCGTAAGGTCATTTGGTGCTGAGCTTTCCGAGATGATAGAAGAAACCCGTCAGATGATATACGACGATGCAGGACACGAGTTCAATATTTCATCGCCGAAGCAGCTCGGAACAGTGCTCTTTGAGGAGCTCGGTCTGCCTGCAAAGAAAAAGACCAAGAGCGGCTATTCAACAAATGCCGACGTGCTTGAGGAGCTGAGGAGCTACTCTCCGATAGTGGATAATGTGCTGAAATACCGCCAGTACACAAAGCTCAACTCCACTTACGTTGACGGACTGCTTGACAAGGTAGCTGATGACGGGCGTATACACACCTGCTTCCGTCAGACCGAGACGAGAACGGGACGTATCTCGTCTACCGAGCCGAACGTTCAGAATATACCTGTCCGCACAGAGCTCGGCTCTCAGATGAGGAGGTTCTTCACAGCGCAGAGCGGCAGAACGCTTGTCGATGCCGATTACAGTCAGATAGAGCTGCGTGTGATGGCACATCTGTGCGGAGACGAGAACATGATAGCTGCTTTCAATTCGGGCGAGGACATTCATACCTCGACTGCGGCACAGGTATTCGATATGCCGTCGATAATGGTCACTCCCGAGATGAGAAGTGCTGCAAAAGCCGTAAACTTCGGAATAATCTACGGTATCGGCGCATTCTCGCTGTCAAAGGACATCGGCAGCTCTGTTGCACAGGCAAAGAAGTACATCGCGGACTATCTTGCGAAGTATCCGAAGGTCAACGAATTCATGGAAGGCACTGTTGATGAGGCAATGAAAACAGGAGTCGTTTCCACTATGTTCGGAAGAAAGAGACGTATTCCCGAGCTGCAGTCGTCAAATAAGGTGCTTCAGGCAGCAGGCAGGCGTATTGCGATGAATACTCCCGTTCAGGGAACTGCTGCCGACCTCATCAAGATAGCAATGATAAACGTATACCGCCGGCTGAGAGCGGAAAAGCTCAATGCGGAGCTGATATTGCAGGTACACGATGAGCTTATCATAGAGTCCGACCTTGCGTGTGCCGACCGCGCCGCAGAGATACTCCGCGAGGAGATGCAGGGAGTATACGATATGAGAGTTCCGCTTGCCGTGGACGTTCATCAGGGCGAGAGCTGGTATGAGGCTAAGGGCTGATATGAGCGGATACGAAATAAAGAAGGCTCCGATCTCCCGTGAGACAGCCGAGCAGCTTTCCGAGCTGGATAAGCTCTGTGTCGGAGCAGAGGGCTGGTCTGCGGAGTCGTTTCTGAGCGAGGCTGACAAGGCAAACGGAGTAGTCCTGTACATTACTGAGGGAGAGCGGATAGCTGCCCTCCTGAGCGGATATACAGCGGTCGGGGAAGCAGATATCACCAGTGTTGCCGTGCATCCCGATTTTCGCCGCAGAGGATATGCCACCGCACTTCTGAAATGCTTTGAGGAGCATCTGCCGAAGGATACCGAGTACATTTTTCTTGAGGTCAGGGAATCAAACGGCGGAGCTGTTGCTTTGTACGAAAAATGCGGATTTGAAAGGCTTGCGGTAAGGAAGGATTTTTACGTTTTGCCGCGTGAAAATGCTGTCGTTATGCGAAAGCCGATATAATAAAGAGGAAGATATAAATGCTTATATTAGGAATAGAAAGCTCCTGCGACGAGACTGCCGCAAGCGTGATAGAGGACTGCCGCACGATACGCTCATCGGTCATCTCCACGCAGATAGAGGAGCACAGAAAGTACGGCGGAGTTGTGCCTGAGATAGCATCACGCCGCCACTGTGAGAACATACTTGGTGTAACGCGCAAGGCTCTTTCAGATGCGGGTGCAGAGCTGGCAGACCTTGACGGCATTGCCGTGACCTATGCTCCCGGACTTATCGGAGCTCTGCTTGTCGGAGTGAATTTTGCAAAGGGACTTGCACTTGCCTCGGGCAAGCCGCTTATCCCCGTTCACCATATCGCAGGACATATCGCCACGAACTACCTCAGCCACACTGAGCTTGAGCCGCCGTATCTCTGCCTTGTTGCGAGCGGCGGTCACAGTCACATCATCGAGGTGCTGAGCTATACGAAATTCCGCGTTGTGGGACGTACACGCGATGATGCGGCAGGCGAGTGCTTCGACAAATGTGCGCGTGCGATGGGCTTTCCGTATCCGGGAGGCGTACACGTTGACAATGCCGCACAGTCAGGTGATCCTGCGGCTTTCAGGCTTCCGCATCCTGTCGTGGCAGGCAGCGAATTTGATCTGAGCTTTTCGGGACTGAAGACCTCTGTGATTAACCTGCTGCATCACGCAGAGCAGAAGGGGGAGGACATCAACAGAAACGACCTTTCCGCAAGCCTTCAGGCTACGATAGCAGGGATACTCACGGAAAAGACCATGCTTGCCGCTGAGGCTCTCGGTTACAGAAAGATCGCGCTTGCAGGCGGAGTATCCGCAAATTCGGGAGTGCGTGCAGCCTTGTCTGTGGCATGTGAAAAGCGCGGATTCAGCTTCTTTATGCCCGAGAAAAGCCTTTGCGGCGACAACGGTGCTATGATAGGATGTCAGGGCAGTTATAATCTGCTTGCGGGCATTACTGCTGATGAGAGCCTCAACGCGATAGCTACGCTCTCAATGGACGAGATATGATCCGGAGGATATATATGAAAAGAATTACATCACTTATACTTGCTGCAGCTATGGCAGCAGCATTTTCTGTCGGCTGTTCTGACACATCGGACAGTCGCTCCATACACGAGGAACGCGTAAGTACAAATCCCATTGACCCCGAGATCATCGGCGAATGGAGCAACGGAACGAACGGATATATTTTCAGCGATGACAGGACAGTCTCACTGCCTGTTGATTTCACATCCTCCGCGCATTTCAACAGCGACGGCTCGTTTTCTATGGAATCGACAAGGGTCGACAAGGATGAGATCGACTATGACGGAAACTTCCTCAGTGTATCTCATCATTATGATGAGGTCGAGGAGGGCGGCAGTCAGGACATTCTTCTGCTCGAAATGAAGCACCGCGATACAGGAAGCAAGGACAGCTATGACGGTGAGTATGATCTTCTTGACGGTTCATACCTTGATATGCTTTCGTATAATCTGGCTATTGACAAGGATAAGATGAATGTCATTGCCTTTGTTGACGGAGAAAACCTGAGATTCACGGTTGAGGACTACTGCTCATACGAGACGAATGACGGAGTGCTGGAGCTTTTCAGCGAGAATATGAACTACGTCAATGATGCAGAAGATTCTGTGAAATACACCTACGAAATAAAAGGAGATACCCTGACGCTCATATACGAGGAAGGCGTGCAGGAGGTACTTCAGAGGGTAGCCGAGTGAGAGGAGAAACAGAATGAAAAGAGTATTACCGATACTGCTTGCAGGAACAACTGCACTTCTTGCAGCGTGCGGAAGCAGTAAGGAAACATCTCAGAGAGAGATAATTCTCGAGGAAACGACTGCCGTGACCACAGAGGCACAGACTGAGCCGAGCTCAGTGCCTGCTGTTCTGCACGAGCGTCATGACTATGAGAACGGCGTACTTGTCGGACGCTGGGAGGGTACAGAAGCTGATATTCTCATTCAGGACAACGGCAAGATCTCGGCGGAATTTGACATCTCTGACGTAATGATGATAGATGATGACGGAACGTTTATGCTCAGCGGCGAGGAGCATCCGACTGTTCAGTATGACGGGACCACGCTCAACATCTTCACGAACGGCGAAAACGGCGGAGAGCCTGTCAGCTTTCTGACGCTGAAAAGGGCAGATGAGTCCGAGCAGGACGGCTATGACGGTCTGTATGACATAGATACGGAGAATTTCAGACAGAAGCTTGCAGAGCTTGTGACAGGAAGCGACTACACAGATTCGCCTGTTCAGATAAGGATAAGATACGGCAAATTCAGAGTCTGCCTGCCTGAATTCTGCGATTATACGCAGAAAGGCGATGAGTTTACACTCTCGATGACGGACGGCGGCAGCATTTCAGATTACCTCAGCGACAGCACATTTGTCCTCGATGGCGATCATGTAACCTTCTACAATGCCGAGGGTATCACCGAGCAGTTTGACAGGACAGAATAATATCTGAAATTACGGGCTGAAGATCCATGTACAAAAAGGAGCTGTTCATCGGAACAGCTCCTTTTTCATATCTTGTATCAGACAGCTTGTAAGACTTATTCAGCCTTGACCGTCTTTTTATTCTCAACAGCCTTTTCAGGTGCTGCGAGCTGTGCCGCTGAGCAGCCGGCAACAGTCCAGAACAGCGGAGAGAAAGCAGTATTGCTGCAGCCGATGAAGAAAAGCAGCATTCCTCCTACTGACAGAACAAACATACAGCACTGGAGCCATGTTCCCTTTTTGGTTCTCTTTGCTCCGATGAAAAGCACGGAGAGCAGTATCACTGCAAGAGCAATGAGCGAGGGGATGCCGCGTGTAGCCGCTGTGTAGAGATATTCGTTGTAAACCTTATCAAAGGTGCCCTTGTTTTCGATGATGACATCGGAAATGGGTGAATTTTCGTTTGCGCCCGAATTTCCGAATGTATAGAGCTGGGGGAATACAAGCTGGTCGGGACCAGTACCTGTAAGACTGTGAGTGCTGATGATGTTGGAGGTCTTGCTGTTGAGTGTGTAATAAACTTCGTAGGTATCGTCGATGTCGAGCTTCTTCAGGTCAGGCTCGCCGCTTGCGGAAATGCGGTAGTACGAATCTGCAAACCAAAGGATACGTCCGTCATAGAGACGATAGTCGGAGATATTTCCGATAAGTCCTGCCTGAACGAGACCTACAGCCGCAGCAGCAGGAACGATAACTGCAAGCACTGAGGCAAGTCCCGCCTTGCTGAGCCTGAGGCAGAATATAGTGACAACTGCCGCAATAACAGCGAAAATAAGTCCACAGATGCCGATGAACGAGTAGGTGAACATCATCGTGAACGAGCAGACGCCCACTGTTATGATGAAGAACAGCTTGCTGCCGATATTCTTTACCGAAGCAAATGCGATGAGCGATGAGGTGACAACGAGCGTGAGCACCATTGCAAGGAAAAGGGGAGACTGTGAAAGTCCAGATGCAGCGTTTGCCTGAATCTCAATGGAGATCATGCGGTAGTTGCTTATCTTGCCCGTGAACACCTGAACAAGTCCGAAAGCGGAGTTAAGCAGACCAAGCACCGCTAATCCGTATACAATGGTCTTCAAAGCTTGCTCGCGTTTTATCGAAGCTGCTGTGATGAAGAAGCACAGATAGAAGATCAGCGCGAGCAGACCTTCTCCTCTGCCGTTATATCCGTAGAAGGAGATGCCGATGTCGTATGAGTTGACGAGCGATACAACTCCCCACAGCAGCATTGCTGCGAACGCGCACACGGGAAATATCAGCTTGCCGTTTATGTACTTCTTTATGAGTGAAATGAGCGCAAGTATCATACAGAGCACGCCTCCGACAGCAAGTCCCGCAGAGGTCAGTTCATGGAAGGATTTCTGCGTGATAACGGGGATCGCTGTTGCGAGCGAGGTTGTGAACAGTGCCGCAAGGAGTCCGAACGAAGCGAGCTTTGAATATTTTTCTTCGGTCAGGTTCAGTATGAAATTTGATTTTTCACTTGTGTGGAACAATTCCTTAGCCATAGGTGTGTCCTTTCATGGGATTAGTTTGATTTGACAGTTACAATGTAGGTGTTGTCTTCACCCTTTGTGACGGAAATGGATGTCTGGGGATCGACAGACGCGGAGCCGTCCGTGGAATACCACCTGTATCCATTTGTACTGCTGTTTATGACAGAGCCTTCATGGAACAGATTGTCGGTCGAGTCGTCACCCTCATTGACAAGTCTTATGAAGCGTATGCCCTTGTCATAATTGGTTGCCTGGTCATTGCCGCTGGCGTATTTCCAGCTTGGATATGTACGGTTGCCGTTTTGCGAAGCCTCAACGTGATATACGCGGACACCGCTTCCTGTTTTCTTCCACCAGTAGTCCTTCAGCCGCAGGTTATTATTGTCGAGTGTAGCATATTCAATAATGAAGAACTCCGAGCGGTACTTGTCATTAAGTGTGCCGCGCGGGATTATCACGCAGTTGCCGCTGTCGGTCTCGCTGTTGTAGAGCGTGAAGGACTGTTCGCCCTTGGAGCTGTCATAGATGCTTATCTGATCGGGCTCATACCAGCCGAGCATGAGCTTTGATGCTGCACCGAAGTCGCCTGCGGCATCGTCCATGAGCTCAAAGCCTGCCGAGCCGTGCATACCCTGAAAGTCGCTTCCTCCGTAAAGGCCGTCGTCGGGGAGGCCCATGCAGTGTCCCATTTCGTGCAAATAGGTGGCACAGAAGGCACTGTAATTATTCTTTGCTTCGATGGTATCGTTTCCGACGATGACATGACCGATCTTCAAACCATCGTGCATATTGGCGCGAGAATTGCCGCCGTATCCGCCTGATGTCGGCCACCAGTTGTCATCATCAGCAGAGTCGGGGACGATTATCAGTATCGAGTCGATCATGCCGTCTTTGTCGGCATCGAAATCGTTGAAATCTATCTGGGAGTCAAGAGCGTTCAGCACCTCGTCGATAATGTCAATGTGGTAGACGTCACCCTCGTATGAAGCGAGAGGTTTCTGAGCCGTATACTCATACGCCTTGCCGCTGAGCTGCAGCTTGCCCTTGGAGGAACGTTCATAGAATGCTGCGGCACTTTCAAGCGGGTACTGACGGCTGTCGGTATCGGCTTCACTGAAAAGTGCCTGCTCGACTTCGTCGGTCGAAGCCTTGTAGCTGAAATGGCAGTCAGGGAATTCAACGCTGAATACAGCGAGCTTTGCCTCGCCGATAGACGGCATGGAGCCGTAAAGGTCATATATAGGCGCATCGGAAGCGTCCTGAGCTGGTTCTTCTTCGTACCAACGGTAGACGAGCTTTGACGAGTCGGGATCTACAACTATCCTTCGCAGAGCGGTAAGATCAAACGTGTCGATCACGCCGTCCTGATCAATATCGGCGAGTTGGAGATATTTTACTCCGCTCTGTATGTCATCCTGTCCGAGATCAGCAATCTCATCACGTGTGCCTATGAGAAAGTATGCTTCGTTCATGTCGTACACGCCGGATTCGGGAAGCCCTGACGAGCCGAGCACATATTTTGTTAGTAGAACGAGGTCAGCAACGGTAAAAGTGCTGTCGCTGTTAAGGTCTCCTATATAGCCTATCTTTGCCCAGCTTGCCGAAGCAGAGAACGAGGAGGGGAGAACATTGACAGCGGCGACGCCTGCTGTAAGAACAGCAGAAGCAGCCTTGACAAAAAAGCGGTTCATAATATCAGCTCCTTAGTGGATGAAAAAATGAGTATGAACAAAAAGCTGCGGACGAATATCGTCCGCAGCTGACCGATCATTTTGCGTAGTCGGAAACTCTGCTTTCGCGAATGAGGTTGACCTTGATCTGACCGGGGTAATCCATTTCGGTCTCGATCTGCTGAGCAATCTGTCTGGCAACAAGAACCATCTTGTCGTCATTGATGATCTCGGGAACAACCATGATCCTGACTTCGCGGCCTGCCTGAACTGCAAAGCATTTATCAACGCCCTCATAGGAGGTGCAGATCTCTTCAAGCTTCTGGAGACGCTTGATGTAGCTTTCGTAGTTTTCACTTCTTGCAGCAGGTCGTGCAGCGGAAATAGCGTCGGCAGCCTGAACGATGCAGGCGATGACTGTTCTCGGCTCAACGTCATTGTGATGAGCTTCAACAGCGTGTATTACAACGGGATTTTCGTTGTATTTTTTACATACGTCAACGCCAATCTGAACGTGAGAGCCTTCGATCTCGGAGGTAAGAGCCTTACCGATATCGTGAAGGAGACCTGCGCGTCTTGCCATATTTGCGTCAACTCCGAGCTCAGAGGCGAGTACGCCGCAGAGCTGTGCAACTTCAATGGAGTGGTCGAGGACGTTCTGTCTGTAGCTGGTACGGAACTTCAGACGGCCGAGCAGCTTGATGAGCTCGTGGTTGAGGCCGTGAACATTGGTCTCGATAACGGCTCTTTCGCCCTCCTGTTTTATGCGGTGCTCGACCTCACGGCGAGCCTTATCGACCATTTCTTCGATGCGTGTGGGGTGGATTCGTCCGTCAGCGATAAGCTTTTCGAGAGCGATCCTTGCTACCTCACGGCGTATCTGGTCGAAGCATGAAAGTGTGATAGCTTCCGGAGTATCATCGATGATGAGATCAACACCTGTAAGGGTTTCAATGGTACGGATGTTGCGTCCCTCACGGCCGATGATCCTGCCCTTCATCTCGTCATTCGGAAGCGGAACAACTGAAACGGCAGCCTCTGATACCTGATCCGCAGCCACCTTTGCGATAGCGAGGGAGATATAGCTTCTTGCCTTTTCGTTGCATTCGTCCTTGAGGAGCTGTTCATAAGCCTGTATCTTAACAGACTTTTCGTGAACGAGGTCATCCTCGAGAGTTGAAAGTATGTATTCCTTTGCCTGGTCTTTTGTGAATTCAGAGATCCTCTCAAGAATATCCATCTGAGACTTCTTGATCGACTCAGCTTCCTTGAGTTTTTCGTCGGCACTCTTGATCTTCTGATTGAGAGTGTCCTCCTTCTTTTCAAGGTTATCGGTTTTCTTATCGAGATTCTCTTCTTTCTGCTGCATACGTCTTTCCTGACGTGACAGCTCAGCCCTGCGATCCTTGATTTCCTTGTCCGCCTCACTGCGGAGCTTATGGATCTCATCCTTTGCCTCGATGAGGGCACTCTTTTTCTTGGTATCAGCGTCCTTCTCGGCATCCTCAACGATACGTGCAGCCTGCTGTTCGGCAGAACCTACCATGGTCTCTGCTTCGTGTTTACGCTTTTCAACGCCGGCAGAAATGCCTTTTTTATAGGCAGCGAGAGCACCTATTGCTGCACCTGCGATGAGGGCAATAACGATGAGCATGATTGCAATAACAGGATTCATACAGTGCATTACCTCCTTTTTGTAATATATGTTTGTATCATAAAACTTCTATTACTCAAGGCGGTAAATGCCGCTTATTTTATTCATTTAAATACATTGGAGGGATCTCAGCGGACAGCCGGCGACAGCTGAAGCCTGATGATACCGCTCGAAAATACTGGGCATTCCGCCCGTCATTTTGTTCATATATTCCATCCGCAGAGAGCATATATATTTATCGCGGGCTGCGGAATGATTTAAAACAAAGCTGCAGATACTGCCAAAAGTAATATTTTTGCAAAATAGTTATTATACACTTTTTTTGAGCTTGTGTCAATAGATTTTCCGTGATTTATTACAGCAGGTGTAAATTAAATCAGTTAAGCAAACTGCCGGTTTCAGGGAACAGGAACAATTCTATGCTGTAATATGAAAAAAATAGTTGAAATTTACTTTTAGATATGTTATACTTATAAAAGCGTACTTTTTTCGGTAAAATGATTTGCGGAAAAATACATAAATATTTTCTGCTTTGAGCAGAGATCGGAGATATACTATGATAGACATGAATATGCTTGCCACTCTTGCTGAGGGCGAAATAGAAAACCCGAATCTATTCCCGTTCCCGTTCGCTATGCACATTACATTTGCGGTTATCGGACTTCTCTTTTTCCTTTTCCGCTTTATTACTGATAAGAAGCCATATCAGCTCATCTTTGCATTTGCAATACCATTTTCGCTGACGATATGGCTCTCGGAAAGCAGGGCGTGGTTCTATACACTCGGAGCTGTTGAAGCAGTTCTCGTGTTATGCGCACTTGTCACAACTTTCATTTTCAAGGATAAGCCTGAGGATAAGCCTTCTGTATCAGGTGCGGCAAAGGAAGCCGCTGAGACGGATGAGCCTGAAGATGATGACGAGGTCGAGGAATAAGCCGTGAAGATAGCAGTACTTGACTGGTATACCGTTAGTGTGAGCGGCGATATCACCACCGAAGCCCTTGAACAGCTCGGTGATGTGAAGCTCATCTCCCTCACCAAGCCTGAGGAGACCGCAGCAAATATCGGTGATGCGGACGTTGTCCTCTGCAATAAGGTGCTCATCACGAAGGAAGTCATGGATGCGTGCCCGAACCTCAGATATGTCGGACTTTTCGCAACGGGCTACAACAACGTTGATGTTGCATACGCTGCCGAAAAGGGCATTACAGTCTGCAATGCCGGACAGTATTCGACCAACGCTGTGGCACAGCAGGTCTTTGCATACATACTCGACAGATACAGCCGTATACGCGACTATGACAACGCTGTAAAGAACGGCGAGTGGGAGCGTTCTCCCGCTTTTTCGTATTTCCCTATCCCGACAGCAGAGCTTGCAGGACAGACACTTGCGATAGTCGGCTACGGTTCGATAGGCAGACGTGTTGCCGAGCTGGGCAGCGCGTTCGGAATGAATATCATCATCAGTACGAGAACGAAGCCGCAGGATTGCCGGTACGAGGTCACTGATGTGATGACAGCAGCAAAAAAGGCAGACGTTATAACATTCCATTGTCCGCTTACCGAGCAGACAAAAGGACTTGTGAACAGCGAGCTTCTCAGCGTGATGAAGCCGACTGCAACACTTATCAACACCTCACGCGGACCTGTGGTATGTGAGGCTGATCTCGCTGATGCGCTGAACGGCGGCAGGATAGCCGCTGCTTACGTTGACGTGCTTGAAAAAGAACCAATGTCTCCCGATACGCCGCTCAAAAATGCAAGAAATCTTACGATAACACCGCATACAGCATGGGCTGCATACGAGACAAGGAGCCGTCTTGTAGACATCGTCTGCGATAATATCCGCGCATGGCAGAGCGGCTCACCGAAGAATAAAGTCAACTGAAGGAAGAAGTCCTATGAGAAATATATCAGAAAAAAAGAGAGTTGTCATCAAGCTCGGAACATCGACTCTTGCCCATAAGACCGGCAAACTCAATATCCGCCGCATGACGAATCTCGTCAGGGTAATATCCGACCTCCATAATGCGGGACGTGAGATAATTATGGTCTCGTCGGGAGCAGTTGGTCTCGGCGCAGGTAAGCTCGGACTTCCTGAGAAGCCTAAGCAGACCAACATCAAGCAGGCTGTTGCCGCTATCGGACAGTGCGAGCTGATGCACGTATATGATGATATGTTTGCCAAGTACAGCGTTACCGTGGCACAGATACTGCTTACGAAGGCAATAATCGACAATCCGAACCACTGCCACAACTTCAAGACAGCTGTCGAGACGCTTGTCGGCATGGGAGTAATACCGATCGTGAACGAGAACGACACCATTGCCATCGATGAGCTGGAGCTTGAGATCGGCGAGAATGATTCGCTTTCGGCACTCGTTGCCAACCTGTCGGGAGCAGATCTCCTGCTGATACTCTCCGATATTGACGGGCTCTACACTGATGATCCGCGAGTTAATCCCGATGCTGAGCCGATACACGTCGTAGAAGCAGTAACACCGGAGATAGAGCGTATGGCAGGCGGAGCAGGTACAAGCTTCGGAACTGGCGGAATGTCCACGAAGATCAATGCAGCAAAGATCGCTACCGAAGCAGGCATAGACATGATAATAATGAACGGCAGAGATCCCGAAAAGCTGTATGACCTGTTTGAAAATAAAGAAATAGGAACATTGTTCAAGGCTTGATATGAGGTGATTATAATGAGTTATACCGAAGAACTCGGCAAAAAGGCAAAGGCTGCGGAGGCTGCTGTTTCCGTAGCTTCAACAGATACGAAGAACAAGGCGCTTGCTGCAATAGCGGAAGCTCTCCGCAGCAACAAGGAGCTTATCATAGCTGAAAATGCCAAGGATATCGCTGCTGCGAAGGAGAACAATATGTCCGCTTCGCTTCAGGACAGACTTCTCCTGACAGAGCAGCGTATCGAGGATATTGCCGCAAGCGTGGAGGAGCTTATCGCTCTTAACGATCCTGTCGGCGAGATAGTCGGCGGCGGAACACGTCCCAACGGTCTGAGGATAGTCAAGACAAGAGTACCGCTCGGAGTAATAGGAATTATCTATGAATCGAGACCGAATGTTACTGTTGACGGTGCAACTCTGTGCCTGAAATCAGGAAATGCCGTTATCCTCAAGGGCGGCAAGGAAGCTATCAATTCGAATGTGTGCCTCGGAAGGATAATGCGCAAGGCTGTAAGCGGAGCAGGTCTGCCTGAGGATATAATACAGGTCGTTGAAAACACCTCGCGTGAGACAACGAACGAGCTTATGAGGCTGAACAAGTACCTTGACGTGCTTATTCCCCGCGGAAGCGGAAAACGCCTGATACAGGCTGTCGTTCAGAACGCTACTGTGCCTGTTATCGAAACGGGAGCAGGCAACTGTCACGTTTTCGTTGACGCATCGGCTGACCTTGAAATGGCTGTCAATATCACAGATAATGCCAAGACACAGCGTCCGTCCGTGTGCAATGCCATCGAGAACCTTCTTGTGCATAAGGATGTTGCCGAGAAGTTCCTGCCCATGATAGCTGAACGCTTCAAGGAACATAATGTGAAGATATACGGCTGCGACAGGACTGCTGCTATACTCAGCGGTATCGAAAAGGCAACAGAGGTCGAATACGATACGGAATTTCTTGACTATGCCATTGCGGTCAAGGTGGTCGATGACATTGATGAAGCGATCGAGCATATCAGAAAGTACAGCACCAAGCATTCCGAGTGCATAGTAACAAGCTCTCTTGAAAATGCAGAGATATTCAGAAAGCGTGTAGATGCTGCTGCTGTATACGTAAACGCCTCAACGCGCTTTACTGACGGCGGAGTATTTGGTCTGGGAGCCGAAATAGGCATATCCACACAGAAGCTCCATGCAAGAGGTCCTATGGGACTTACAGAGCTGACAACCGTGAAATTCCTGATTGACGGAAACGGTCAGATAAGATAATATAAATAGTACTGTAACAATTTCGGCAGGGAACTGTCAAAACACATTCAGGAGGGAATCATGGCTATCAGAAAAGACCTTGACGATATGCTGAATAACCTTAAGGTCAGCACTGAGAACACGGCACCGCAAAAAAAAGTACAGCCGGTGAAGGCACCTGTCTACAAACCGAGCAGGAATGATGAGAAGATCGACCGTATGTCGGTCGATGATCTGCTCAGCACCCTCTCGCAGGAGAAGGGCACTTCGGAGCAGGGGACTTCCATACCTGCTGTCGAGCCGCCGAAGAAGAAAAGGATCGTTATTTCGGGAGATCTGCCTGATTATGAGGCTTTGAGAGCGGCAGAGCTTGAAAAAGATCGTGCTGAGGCGGAGGCAAAACGTTTTGAGGCTGAGAGAATGGAAGCAGCTCGTGAAGCTGCGAAAAGACGTGCCGAAGCTGAAAGAAAAGCGGCTGAGCAAGCTGAAAGACAGCGCATTGAAGCTGAAAGAAGAGCGGCTGAAGAAGCTGAAAGGCAGCGCATTG
>JAKSQV010000026.1 GCA_024403935.1 Ruminococcus sp.
TTTATCAAGCGGCATACGCCAATTCAGTAAGGAGGATGTTATAATGAAGAAATTTCTTTCCGCAGCAGTATCTGCGGCTATGGCAGTAACATCCGTGCTTCCTTTTGCAGGCACAGCTTCTGCCGCGGACGATACAAAGAACATAGTTGTACTCGGAGACAGCATAGCTTCGGGTTACGGACTTTCAAAAAGTGAGCATAACTACGGCGAGCTTCTCGGTGACTATTACGGCACAGAGACTGCTAATTACGCTGTATCGGGTGCTGAGACAGGCGACCTTATCGGCAAGCTTGAAAAGCCGTCGGAGGACATTGCCGCTTCGATAAAGAACGCCGACTGCGTAGTAGTGTCTATCGGCGGGAACGATATGATACATTATGCATCGTCTTACCTGCTCAATATCTGTGCGAATATCAACGTGCTCAAGAGCGGCTATACAAGCAAGGATGTACCCGAGGATCCGACTCTCGGAGACGTAATAAATCTTGTAGACATAGATGCGCTCAAGGCTTATGCGCTCGATAATCCGATTCCGATGACCAATACAGTTCAGATGCTCCGTGCACATATCGTTGAAAAGGACAACGGAGAACGCGACTGCCTGATACAGAAAAAGGTGATGCCGAATATTGAGAAGATATACTCTGATATAAAATCGCTCAATCCCGAAGCACAGGTAGTATATCAGACGTTATACGATCCGCTCCAGTTTGATGCGGTGTACTATAATAAAGCATATACGGGAACGACTAAGACCGTGATGAATATGCTCAAGTCCGTATCTGCGGCGATAGTTGAGTCCTACAACACACAGCTCAGCGAGGCACAGCTCGGCGATACTCTCATCGCGGACATATATGCCGATTTCACATCACTTGATGAAAACGGAGGCAAGTATAGCTGGTACTTTACAAAGATGCAGGAAGACCGTGCAGAGATGGACTTCCATCCCACACAGGCAGGCCACGTTGCAATAGCGGCTAAGGTCATCGAGACAATAGGCACAAGAAAAGGCGCAGGCAAACTCATTTCTGACACCTTCAACAGCCTTCCTGCCAAGGAAAGCTATCCTGCCGCAGCACTTGCAACATATAATAAGGTAACTGCCGATGCGTCCTCAACGCTCGGTGATCCGAACAATGACGGCAAGGTCGATGCAAAGGATGCATCGTTCATACTCGTAGAGTATTCAAAGCTTTCCACCGGTGAAAAGTCGGAATTGACAGCAGCCGAAAAAGAAGCAGCAGATGTCAACGGAGACAAATTCATAGATGCAAAGGATGCATCGGCTGTACTGGGATACTACGCATATATCTCAACAGGCGGCACAAAGACGATAGCAGAATATCTTGGTCTGTAAAAGCAGGACCGTTTCCCGATAAGGGAAACGGTCTTTTTTGTCAGGCATACGGTTCAGAAAAAATACTTTCTTTTTCGGCTGCAATGTGATATAATGTTATTGCTGCCTGTACAGAGAGGAAGACACAGGCGGTTATATCTCCAGAATTTCGGAGGACAGGAATGAAAACTCAGGAGCTAAGATATACACACTATACCAAGGAAAGATACCTTCAGGCTTTCCTGCTGGGATTTTTCACGCTGCTGCTGGCACTGATACCTGTAATGGCGTGTGAGCGCGGATACTTCATATATTACGGAGACTTCAACGCTCAGCAGATACCGTTTTATAATCTTTCCAATGATGCGGTGCGCTCAGGGCAGCTCGGCTGGAACTGGTTCACAGACCTCGGCTCGGACTGGCTGACTTCGTACTCGTTCTATCTGGCGGCAAGTCCGTTCTTCTGGCTTACCACGATACTGCCGCGAGCCGCTGTCACATATTCGATGCCGTTTCTGCTCGCGCTCAAGCACGGTATCGCTTCGCTGACAGCTTACGCTTATATACGGCGTTTTGTCCGAAGCAAGGAAGCCGCTCTTGTCGGAGCTATGCTCTACGCATTTTCGGGATTTCAGGTATTCAATCTTTTCTTTAATCATTTTCAGGATGTGACTGCGCTGTTTCCGCTCATGCTTATCGCGCTTGAGGAGAATATCAACAACCGCAGACGCGGATGGTTTGCAGTCATAGTGGCAGTAATGGCTGCGCTCAACTACTACTTTTTCGCAGGTGAGGCAGTTTTCCTCATCGCGTATTTCTTCATGCGTCTGCCGTGCAGAGACTTCCGCGCTTCATGGAGCCGTTTCTTCGGGCTGCTTTTTGAGGCTGTCATCGGCTCGTGCATGGCATTTGCGGTGCTTCTGCCGTCAGCACTGGCGATACTTGGCAACTACCGTGTAAACGAGAGGATATGGGGTACAGACTGGGTGTTCTTCAGCGAGCCTTCACGCATTCTCCGCGTGATTCAGACGTTTTTCATGCCCTCGGATGCTCCTGCGCGTCCGAACCTTTTCAGGAACGAGCGAGCCAAGTGGTCGTCGGTCGGAGGGTACTTCCCGCTGTTTGCCATGCTCGGAGTCATAACATTTATCCGCACTCACCGCAAGCACTGGGCTGTAAGGCTTTCTGTATTCTGTATCGTGTGCGCCTTTGTGCCTATCCTCAACAGTATGTTCTATACGTTCAATGCTTCATATTATGCGCGGTGGTTCTTCATGCCGATACTCATCTTTGCAATGATGACTGCTGTCGCGCTAGATGATGAAAAGGCAGATTTTACACCTTCGATAAAGCTTTCGGCACTGGTGCTCGTCTGTTTCGGAGCAGTATCGCTTATTCCCGAGTCAAAGGACGGCAAGCTGAGCTTTTTCACAATGGCAGACGATTACATATACTTCGGCCTTCAGCTTGCGATAGCGGTCATATTCCTTATCTATGCGGCATATCTGCTCAGGCGACGCAGCAGGGGGAAGACATTCGGCTGGCTGTCCGTGGTGAGTACATCGGTTGCAAGCATATTCTGCATATTTGCAGTTGTGCTGTACGGAGCCGTAACGCCCAAAGCGGCGCATGAATATATTGATTCAGCCATAAACGGCAGGGAAAACGTTTACGAGAGCGTGTCCGAGGACAACTTCTTCCGTACGGACATCTCCGAGGACTGCGACAATTACCCGATGCTTTGGGGACTCCCGAGCATGAGATGCTTCCAGAGCGTTGTCAGCACATCAATAATGGAGTTCTATGACAGCATCGGCATTCAGCGCGATGTTGCATCGCGTGCCGATATATCGCACTACACTCTGCGCGGACTTCTTTCCGTCAAGTATTTCTATCGTGAAATACAGGAGGGCTGGTCGTATGAGGAGATGCAGGCAGGAGTCAAGCCTCCGCCGTCGTCAGAGAGCAGTGAAAAGTCAACGGAGCTTGAAGCGGCAAAGACTGATGTCACCAAGTATCTGACAGGCTTTGAGTACCTCTGTTCAAATGGCGGATTCGAGGTCTATGAGAACAAGTTGTATATTCCGATGGGCTTCACCTATGACACCTTCGTCTCTGAGTCGGAGGCAAAGAATATGACTGATGCCGCGAGGGAAAAGCTGTTGATAAAGGCACTTGTGCTCAATGATGAGCAGATCGGCAGGTACAGCAGCATTATGAAGGAGCTTCCGCAGGAGCAGGCGGTGAAGATGAACAAGTCGGACTACGAGCGTGCCTGCCGCGAGAAGCAGCAGAGCTGTGCCGATTCGTTTGTCTACGATTCGCACGGATTCAGTTCAGAGATAACGCTTGACGAGCCTGAGCTGGTGTTTTTCAGCGTGCCGTACAGCACGGGTTGGACAGCCGAGGTTAATGGCGAGCCTGTCGATGTCGAGAAGGTTTCTTACGGCTTTATGGCGGTAAGAGCTGAGGCGGGCGCAAACAGGATAGAGTTCCGTTACAGGACTCCCGGACTGCGGACAGGATTATACGTTACGCTCGGTTCTGTGATATTGCTGGCTGCATATCTGCTGATAATGCACCGCATTGACCGCAGACACCGCGGCGAAATGAGATTCAGGCACTATTATGACTATGAGCCGCTTCAGAAAGTGCCAGCCTCTGAGATATATGTCAGGAGCTTCATAAAAGACGGCGAAAAAGAATGAAATGAGGTTATACCATGCATCTGGAAGAAAAGACACTGAGCAGTGAGACTATATTTGAGGGAAAGATATTCACGATAAAGCACGACACGGTCGAGCTTGAAAACGGCAGCACTGCTATCCGCGATGTGCTGCTCCACCACGGCGGAGTATGTGTGCTGCCCGTGAACGAAAAGAACGAGGTGCTGCTCGTAAAGCAGTTTCGTTATCCGTTCAGCACAGTGACGCTTGAAGCACCGGCAGGAAAGCTTGAAAAGGGCGAGGACCATGCAATCTGCGGCAGGAGAGAGCTCCTTGAAGAGACGGGCTGCACCTGTGAGGAGTATACCTTTATCGGTGAGATGCTCCCGACACCTGCGTACAACTCGGAGGTAACATATATGTACCTTGCACGCGGACTTTCCTATGAGAAACAATCGCTTGATGAGGATGAGTTCCTTGATGTGGTGAAAATGCCGCTTGCCGAAGCGGTCGGACGTGTCATGGACGGAACTATCCGTGACGGCAAGACGCAGATAGTCCTGCTGAAAGCCGCAAGGATACTCGGAATATAAAAAGGCAGTACCGCAAGGGGAGCCACCTTGACAGATTGCTTTTTGATATGATGAAAATATCGCCAGACAAAAAAAGCGGCATCCTCTTGACAGGGGATGCCGCTGTTATTATAGGTATATGATTTCAGTTTCCTTCGCTGCCGGCTTCGGAAGAAGCCTCTGCTTCCTCTTGCAGTGCGAGCTGATTTTCATAGGCTTCGAGGATAGTCACCTCAAACATTTTTCTTGCTGAGGGCGAGATTGGGTGGATAATGTCGCGGAAGACACCGTTCTCGTCTTTTCTGCTCGGCATTGCAACGAATAATCTCTCATCACCCTGTACGACCTTGATGTCGTGAACAGCGATCATATCGTCAACGGTAACAGATACAACGGCACGCAGCCTGCCTTCTGATAAAAATTTCCTGATTTTAACATCTGTAATATTCATGGTTAGACCTTCCTTTTTGAAAAAAGTTAAATGTATAAAATCCTGTAAAAGTAACATGTTTACACATATTTTTTTAGCGTTTCAAATATTATAACACATTAATCTAAAAAATACAATACTAATTTGAAAAAATTAATAAATAATTCCGTGATGTAAACTCCAAAAGTGCAGGGTGTGAATATTTATCGAAAAACAGAACATTTATTCAAATTTGCTATTGAAATATTCTGACGAATATAGTATAATAATAAAATAGGTATATTATGTCAACACGTCGGACAGGGAAAGGTGTCCCCTCCGCCTGTTTGAACAACTTATATGAAAAGGTGATATTATTGGATAAAAGTATCCTTAACATTCTTGAAGGCAAGAAGCATATTCATTTCATCGGCATCGGCGGCTCGGGAATGTATCCGCTCGCACAGATACTTCACGGGCAGGGTTACTATCTCACAGGCTCGGACAACAACGAGACCGAGACTCTCGATGCTGTGAGAAAAATGGGCATACCTGTATTCATCGGACAGCGTGCAGAAAACATCGAGGGTGCAGATCTCATTGTCCATACAGCCGCTATCATGGCTGACAACCCTGAGCTTATGGCTGCAAAGGCGAGCGGAGTCCCCGTTCTTGAGCGTGCTGACCTCCTCGGAATAGTAACGAGCTGGTACGGCAACGCTATATGCGTGTCCGGAACACACGGCAAGACTTCTACGACATCAATGATAACACAGATACTCTTTACGGCAGGCATAGACCTTTCCGCGTATATCGGCGGCAAGCTTCCATGCATAGGCGGAAGCGGCAAATCGGGCACGAGCGACATACTTGTGTGCGAGTCCTGCGAGTTTGAGGACCATTTCCTGAAATTCTACCCCGATATATCCGTGATACTCAATATTGATGCCGACCATCTTGACTACTTCGGTACTCTCGACAATATAATAAAGTCATTCCATAAGTTCAGCGAAAACACCTCGAAGTGCATTATCGTCAACGGTTCTGATGCCAATTCGATGAAGACGCTTGAGGGAATAACGGGCAAAGAGATAATCACATTCGGCAAGGACAGCTCCTGTGATTACTATCCCGAAAACGTAAAGCATGAAAACGGTCTGCTCACGACCTATGACGCGATGTTCCGCGGCGAGAAGCTCGGTACGGTAACGCTTCATGTTGCAGGAATACACAATGTCCTCAATTCGCTTGCAGCCGTTGCCGCCGCAAGATATGTCGGTGCGGATTTTGCTGCTATACAGCAGGGACTTGAGGATTTCCGCGGTGCAAAGAGACGCTTTGAGAAGCTCGGCTGTGAAAAGGGCATTACGGTCGTTGACGATTACGCTCATCACCCGACAGAGCTTGAAGCTACGCTCAATGCGGCGATGGAAATGGATTTCGGCAAGGTATGGGCTGTTTTTCAGCCTTTCACGTTCAGCCGCACAAAGCTGCTGCTCGATGACTTTGCGCGCGTGCTTCAGATACCTGACCGCACCGTGCTCACCGACATCATGGGAAGCCGTGAAAAGAACACCTACGGCATATTTACCCGTCACCTTGCAGAGAAGATACCCGACTGTATATGGTTCCCGCAGGATGAGTCGGCAGAGTGGACGGATGAGCGCAAATACGCGAATTTTGAACAGATATGCGACTATGTATGCAGCCATGCCGAATCAGGCGATCTCGTCATAACGCTCGGCTGCGGAGATGCATACAAGATAGCGAAAATGATACTGAAAAAGCTGGCAGAGGAGGGAAGCTGATGTCAAAGGAAAAGGAATACGAGGTTTTCAATTTCATCAAGAGCCGTCTCAGCGAGGGAATTTCTCCGTCAGTGCGTGAGATCATGGATGCGGCAGGCTTCAAGTCAACATCCACGGCTCACCGCTACATCAACGCCCTTGTTGATGAGGGGCTTATCGAGAAGTCTGACAGTCTCAACCGTTCACTGCGTCTGCCGAACAGTTCAACTGCTTCGGTGCCGATAATGGGAACGGTAACGGCAGGTCAGCCGATAACCGCAGTACAGGACATCACGGGCTATCTCGGATTCGAGGCTCACGGCTGTGATCCGAACGACCTGTTTGCACTGAAAGTCCGCGGCGAGAGCATGATAAACGCCGGCATACTTGACGGCGACATCGTCATCGTACAGCGCACTGAATATGCAGAAAACGGCGATATCGTCGTTGCATTCGTTGACGGCGAGGAGGCTACGGTGAAGCGTTTCTACAAGGAGAAGGGATATTACCGCCTTCAGCCCGAAAATGACACAATGGATCCGATAATCCTTGACGAATGTGAGATACTCGGCAAGGTCATCGGTCTGAAAAGATATTATTGACCGTCTGCTGCGGAGACTCCGTCATACCGCAGGAAAAGAGCAATGATACTGATATGGATCAACATTTCTGAAAGGAAGATACAAAAATGCTCAACGAAGTAAAAGTGATGATATGCGGAAAGGAATACAAGCTCAGGACTTCCGAATCACCTAACTACGTCTACTCACTTGCAAGAGTGCTTGAAGCAAAGATCGAGGAGATCGTCAACTCAGGCAGCGGCACTTCGCCGTATACCGCCTCGATCATGGTAGCTCTCGCACTTCTTGATGACCTCAATAAGGCAAATGAGCGCCTTGAGAACATCCGCACTCAGACCAAGGAGTACGTTGACGAGGCAGGCAAGACACGCATCGAGCGTGATGCCGCAGTCAAGGAAATAGAAGCCCTCAAGGCAAAAGTATTACAGCTTGAGAATATGGTCAAGCTCAAGCAGCTCAGAGACAGTTTATGAGCCATACACCCGAGATACTCGCACCTGCGGGCAGTCCCGAGGTACTCAGCGCCGCGCTGAGAGCAGGAGCCGATGCCGTCTATGTCGGCGGCAGACGTTACTCCGCACGCAGCAGTGCCGCCAATTTCTCCGATGAGGAGCTTGCTGAGGCTCTGCGGCTCTGCCACAGCAGCGGCGTAAAGCTATATCTTGCAGTGAATACGATAATTTCCGATGACGAGGTACAGGACTTCGGTGAATACATCCGTATGACCTCCTCTCTCGGAGTTGACGGCTATATCGTGCAGGACTGGGGCGCAGTACAGATCATACGCGGGCTTGTCCCGGATGCGGTCATACACGCCTCCACACAGATGTCGGTACATACCGCCTCCGCCGCAGGTATGCTGAGCGGGCTCGGCTTTTCAAGGGTAGTTCCAGCGCGTGAGCTTGACAGCAGTGTGCTTGAGAGAATATGCCGCGAGGATATCGAGGTAGAGGTGTTCGTACACGGTGCGCTGTGTATGTCGGTGTCAGGACAGTGCTATATGTCAGCGATGATAGGCTCGCGCTCTGCAAACCGCGGCTGTTGCGGACAGGCGTGCCGCCTGCCGTTTTCGGCTGAGGGCAATAAGAACGCCGCAGCTCTTTCGCTGAAAGACCTGTCACTGCTCGGGCGTACTGATGAGCTGTGCAGGATCGGCGTGGATTCGCTGAAAATAGAGGGCAGGATGAAGCGTCCCGAATATGCGGCTTCGGCAGTCAGCGAGCTCAAAAAGGCTCTTGACGGCGAAAAGCCCGATATGCAGCTCCTGCGCGGTATTTTTTCACGCGGAGGCTTCACGGAAGGCTACTTTACAGGAAAAAGACAGGATATGTTCGGCGTGCGTGAAAAGGAAGATGTCACAGCCGCGCGCCTGCTTATTCCAAAGATACATGAGCTCTACCGTTCACCGCGTCAGGTTTATACAGCGGATATGCACGTCGTGCTGAAGGCAGGCGAGCCTGTCTCAGTATCGGCAGTATGCGGCGATATATCGGTAACAGTAACAGGTGACGCTCCCGATGCGTCACAGAATCGCCCGACAGATATTCCCTCGCTGGAGAAGCAGCTCTCAAAGCTCGGTGATACTGTGTTCAGACTCGGAACACTCACAGCAGACATTGAAGACGGACTGTTCGTATCCGCAGGCAGGCTCAATGAGCTTCGCAGACAGCTTGCGGAAAGGCTTACCGAGGCGGTCATACGCCGCAATACACCGGAGTATGACACATCTGGCACTCTGCCTGAGCTTCCGTGTGTGAAGCGATGTGTCCGTGAGGGAGCAATGCCCGTCAGGACATATTGCCGCACAGCCGAACAGGCTGCCGCTGCTGCTGAAATATCGGAATATGTTATTGTTCCCGAAAAACTCATTGACGAATCACTTGTACGGAGCACAGCTCCCGAAAAGATCATCATTTCACCGCCGAGATTCATTTCCGATGAGGACAGGCTTTCCGCCCGCCTTGCGGAACTGAAGGAGAACTTCGGCATCAACAGGCTGTTCTGCCATACGCCTGACAGCATCGCGCTCGGCAGAAAGCTCGGCATGAAGCTCCACGGCAGCTTCACGCTCAATGTGTACAACTCATACAGCGCGGAGTATCTTCGCTTACTCGGACTTGAGGACTGCGTGTTCTCGATAGAGGCAACTGCGGAGCAGTTTGCAAAAGTGCGGAGCGTTCTTCCGCTCGGAGTCGTTGTGTACGGCAGACTTCCGCTCATGCTCACGAGAAATTGCCCGATACGCGGCGAGGTCGGCTGTCAGAACTGCACAGCAAGCCTTACCGACCGCACAGGCAGGAATTTCCCTGTGGCGTGCTCAAAGGAGTATGTCGAGGTGCTCAATTCAGACGTTCTGTATATGGGCGACAGGCTGACGGAGCTTCCGCGTGCGGACTTCGGGCTTGTAATGCTTCACGGCGAGGACAGAGCACAGACGGTGCAGGCTGTGACAGGCAGAAAGCCCGACAGCAGCATTACACGCGGACTATATTACAGAGGTATAGAATAATGAAGCTTACATTCAAAAAGCTGAACGAAAAGGCAGTCATACCGTCAAGGGCGACTGAAGGCAGTGCAGGAATGGACATCTGCGCGTGCCTTGATGAGCCTGTGACACTTGCTCCGAACGAGATAAAAATGATACCGACAGGATTGCAGGCGGAATCAGACTGCAAGGATGTCGCAATGCTCATATATCCGCGTTCGGGCTTGTCAACCAGATACGGCGTGTCGCTTGCGAACTGCGTAGGAGTGGTCGACAGCGACTACCGCGGAGAGTGGTTCATACCGCTCATAAATCACGGGAGCAGGGAATTCACCGTTGAACACGGAATGAGGATAGCCCAGCTCATACCAACCAAGGTCATTTTTCCCGACATCGAGATAAGCAGCTCACTCACCGAGACAGAAAGAGGAAGCGGCGGTTTCGGTTCATCGGGGATATAAGATATGTCAGAAGCAAACATTAACAAAAGAAAAGGAGAATCATCATGGGCAAGGTAATTTATATGTCATTTCTCACAATAAGCGCGATCGTTTTCGGAGCATTTTTCGGAGGCATGATCGGAAACACTCCCGGACTGTCATGGCTTGGCTATTCCAAGACATTCGCATTCGAGCCGGGAACGCTTCTCAACTTCGATATTCTGCGCCTTACATTCGGTATCAGCTTCAGCATCAACATCTCACAGATTTTGCTCATCATTATTGCAATTATTGTATTCTACAACACAGCTCCCAAGCTTTTCCCTCCAAAGGGCTGATATGCTTTTTTGCCGCATACAGTGAATGCTGAATTTCCCGTATTCTGTCAAGGATAAAATTCTCAGTGAAAATTGTTGTCTAAATGCGGCGTTGGTGATATAATAATAAAGTCATAGAAAAGGTCAAAGGAGCTTCATAATGTTTACAAAGGATATCGGTATCGACCTCGGTACTGCCAATACTCTTGTGTATCTGCGCGGTAAGGGAATAATAATCAGAGAACCGTCCGTGGTCGCCGTAAATACAAGAACAGACAAAACCAGATATGTCGGCATGGAGGCAAAGGAGGTCATCGGAAGGACTCCCGGCTCCATCGTAGCTGTGCGCCCCCTCAAGGACGGCGTTATTGCCGATTTCGACATAGCAACGACTATGCTTCAGGAGTTCATCAAGAAGGCTCTGAAGGGTACCATACTGACGAAGGCGAACGTCATAATCTGCATACCCTCAGGCGTTACGGCTGTTGAAAGACGTGCCGTAAGGGAGGCATGCAAGAAAGCAGGCGCAAACAACGTCCTCATAATCGAGGAGCCGATGGCTGCCGCTATCGGAGCAGGTCTTCCTACGAACGCACCTGCAGGAAGCATGATAGTCGATATAGGCGGCGGCACCAGCGAGGTCGCTGTCATTGCACTCGGAGGCATCGTGGCATCACGTTCGATACGCTGTGCAGGCGATGAGTTTGACACCGCAATAATCAACTACATCAAGAAGAAGTATAACCTCCTCATCGGTGAGAGGACTGCCGAGAATATCAAGATAGAGATAGGCTCAGCATTCCCGAGTGACAAGGAGGATACAATGGAGATAAAGGGCAGGAACCTTCTCAACGGTCTGCCCGAGAATGTGACCGTAAATTCCGCTGAGATACGTGATGCACTTGTTGAGCCGCTCGCAAAGGTCATAGATGCGATAAAGGTGACACTTGAGGAAACACCTCCGGAGCTCTCAGCAGATATTATCGACCACGGAATTACCCTTGCAGGCGGCGGCGCACTGCTCCGCGGACTTGATAAGCTCATCAACCGCGAGACAGGTATGCCCGTATATATCGCTGAATATCCGCTCGACTGCGTTGCTGAGGGAACAGGCAAGATACTTGAGAATATCAGTGACTATCAGGATGCGCTTACGGATAACGTCAAGTATTACTAAGGAGGCTCCCGATGCGTGAATTTCTGAAGAGCACCAGATTCAAGGTGCTGCTTGGCTTTCTTGCATTCCTTGTGGGCATAATGATATATGCCGTAACAAAGGGCGGTTATTCGCTGTCAGGAGCATCACTGATACAGACCGCGACAAAGCCCTTCCGCTTCGTGAGCAACAGCATATCCATGAAGATGGAGCACGTTACCGACAAGATCAATAATGCAGATGCCTATTATAAGGAGAATCAGCAGCTTAAAAAGAAAATCGGTGAGCTGAATAAGCAGCTCACCGATTATGATGATATCAAAAAAGAAGTCGAGGAGCTCAGGAAGCTTGTTGTTATCAAGGAACAGCATCCTGACGAGGTTTTCTCACAGCCGGCAGAGGTACTCGGATATATCACGAATGATCCGTTCAGAGGCTTCACGATCGACAAGGGCTCGTCTGACGGTATAGAGCCGTACTGCCCTGTCATCACGCCTGAGGGCGTTGTCGGGATCACTATTGAGGTCTCAGCTACTACTTCCACTGTCCGCACGATACTGTCTCCCGACCTTTCGATAGCTGCGGTATGTTCGTCCACGAACAGCGACTTCGGCATCATTGAGGGCACAGTCCTGACAGCGGAAAAGAACTGCACCCGATTCTCTCACCTCAGCACCGATCATAAGCTGAAGCAGGGAGACCTTATCATAACCTCGGATAACAGCGGACTTTTCCCGAAGGATATGGCGATCGGCACAGTAAGGAATACCGGCTTTGAAGCGAACGGACTTTCCGCCTGCGCTGAGATAGAGCCATGTGCCGACATCACACATCTTGGTACGGTATTCGTTGTGCTTGATTTCACAGGAAAAAAGGAGAAAGCAGATGCGGCTGAAGACACCCCGTGAGAAGCGTATCCTCTATACAAAGACGACGGTGCGCTGGATACTCTACTACCTTCTGATATTCATTTTCTTTACGATAATGACTTCGGGAACGTATACCAAGCCTATGCTGCTTGTTCCGGCGGCTTTGTGTATAGCTATCGGAAATGATGTTATGGCAGCGGCTGTGACGGGAGCTGTATGCGGTTTCCTCACGGATATGGCGTGCGGCAGGCTGTTCGGCTACCATGCAGTGCTGCTGACGATTTTCTGCGTAGCCGTATCGCTGGCATTTGAGCTTTATCTGCGGAACAAGTTTGCAAATTACCTGTGGGTAACGGCAATAGTATCGTTCCTCCAGTGCTGGCTGGACTACAATTTCTACTATGAGATATGGGATTATGAAGATGTCAGCCGCATATTTTTTCACGTAAGCATGAAGGTCTGGATATACACAGTCATCTCGTCTGTGGTCGTGTATGCGCTGTACAGACTGATAAACCACTTCCTCATGCCGAAGGAGCACCTTTCCATAGAGGAAGCAATAAAGACGGGCTGATACAGGAGTACCGCCTGTCTGAACTGTTCGGAACAATAGAAGGAGCAAACAGTGAAGAGCATCACAGATAATATCAAATCAATAATCATTGTCGCAGTTGTAGTGCTGTTCGTTACGTTCGCATCAATGAGACTGATGAAGATACAGGTCGTGGGAAGTGACGAGATCGTGACTCACAAGGTCTACGGAAAGGATGCACTGACCTATGTGCGCGAGATAACTCCGACCAGAGGCGAGATACTCGATTTCAACGGAAATGTTATCGTTGAGAACACCATCCGCTGCGACCTTGTGCTTCAGAAGGCGTTTTTCCCCGAGGATATTGCAGAGGGGAACAGATGCCTGCTTGAGATATACAATGCGCTTCTCGAAAGAGGATATGAGTTCGAGGACACACTTCCCATAACAAGGACTGCACCCTACACCTTCACTAAGGATGATGTAGCGGAGGTCGTGGAATCGCTGAACCTCAACGTCTATGCGTCGGCTGAAAACTGTGTAGACAAGCTTATTTCCGACTATAAGATAGACGAGAAGTACAGCGAAGGCGAAAAGCGTATAATCGCAGGAATGCGCTATACCATGATGGACAAGGACTTCTCGTACAGCCTTGACCTCGTGCTTGCAAAGGATGTCGATCAAAAGACAGTCATCGACATGAAGGAGCTCGGCAACTACTGCCGCGGTATTGAGGCGGTCGATTCAGCCGAGAGAAATATCGTCCGCGGTGATATACTGCCGCATGCGATAGGCGTTATCGGACCTATCTATGCAGAGGAGTACGATGAGCTCAAGGATAAGGGCTATGCGATGAACGATCAGGTCGGCAAGAGCGGTATCGAGCTTGCACTGGAGAAAGAGCTCCGCGGCAAGGCGGGTACCGAGGAGGTCACTGTCGTGGACGGGGCTATTGTTGATGTCAAGACACGTGAAGACACTATCCCGGGCGAATCGGTAAAGCTCACGGTTGACGGCGCATATCAGCTCAAGCTGCAGGGCATTCTCGACAACTTCCTGAAGAGCCGTCCCTACTACAACGGGAACAAGGTAAACAAGGGCGCAATTGTTGTGCTCGATGCAAAAACAGGTGCAGTCAAGGGCGAGGCAACAGCTCCGACATATAACCTCAAGGACATGACCGAAAACTATGAGTCGCTGATAAATGCGGAAAACTCACCGATGTTCAACCGCTGTACATGGGGGCAGTATCTTCCCGGCTCGACATTCAAGACCATCACCGCTACGGCAGGTCTGAATGAGGGTGTTATCACGGGCGATACGACCTTCACCTGCCGGCAGGACTATGAGTTCTACGGCGGAAAATTCGGCTGTACAGGTTTTCACGGGGGTATATCCGTAAGGCGTGCGCTTGAGGTATCGTGCAATATCTTCTTTTATGAGACCTCTCGCAGTCTCGGCATAGACAACATTACCAAGTATGCAAAGCTCTACGGACTGGGAAGCAGCACAGGCATCGAGACAGGTGACGCTGCCGGATTTCTGTGTAATCCCGAGACGTTTGCAGAGCGCGGTGAGCCGTGGTATATCGGATATGTAATACAGGCAGGTATCGGTAACCAGGCCTGCGGCTTCACACCTTTGCAGCTCGCAAATGTTGCCGCTACGATAGGCAACCGCGGTGTGCGTTATCAGCCGTATCTCGTGGACAGCCTCTACAATTACGGCTCGAATGAGCTTGTAAAGAAGACCAAGCCCACTGTTGCGGACAAGATAGATGTCAATTACGATTATGTATACGATTATATCATCGGCGGAATGATGGATGCGGCGAAAAACTGTCCCGTGCCGTATCAGCTTACAGACCTCGGATTTTCCGTTGCCATCAAGACGGGTACTCCGCAGACCGATATGAACGATAAGAGAAAGCAGAATTCGGTATTCATCGGTTTTGCACCGGCAGACGATCCCGAGATAGCCTTTGCAGGCGTTATCGAGGGTGGAGAATACTCAAAGTATATGATACGTGATATTATACTATCCTATCAGCAGTGCTACGGACTCAACGGAGTTAAGCCGACAGCACAGCTCCCCGAAGAAGTAAGAAATGGAACAACGGTGGCTTCAACAACTGCCACGACTGGCAGCACCACAGCTTCATCAACAACTGCAACAAAGACTACCGCTGCACAGTAAATGCCACATTGACGCGGCTGAGGGGCTTCCTTCAGCCGCTGACTTGTTCACGGCAGATATATTTCAAAAATTGATTTCTTTTTTTTGAAGTTACCCCACTTTTGAAAAATACTGTGCGTAAACTATATTAAGATACGGGGGTGATCTGAATGGATCCGGATACACATCAAATCATAACCCAAGTCTATCAGGCAAAAGAAGATAACGCCGCGGCTGACGAGCTTATTGCGGCGTATATGCCGTTTATCAGGTCGGAGACAGCAAAGTTTCTGAACCGTCCGCCCGATCAGAGCGATGACGAGCTGAGTATAGCCATGTTTGCGTTTTACGAGGCTATCCGTACATATTCCAGACTTCGCGGCGCATTTCTGAAATTTGCCGCAATGAAGATAAAAAACCGTCTGATAGATTACTACCGAAAAGAGAAAAGAAACAGGATACAGGTCTCACTGGATGAGGAGTCCGAGGAACGTCCTGATCTTATAGATACGATTCGTGACGAGCACGACAGCTTCGAGGAGAATGAGGCACGCGAAGCCACCAAGCAGGAGATAGCGGAGCTTTCCGCACAGATGGTGGATTTCGGAGTCTCCATGCAGGACATCGCCGACAATTCCCCGAAGCAGAAAAGAACGCTGGAATGCTGTCAGAGGGCTGTGAATTACGCACGTCGGAATCCTGAGATACTGGAGGATTTTCTGCGCACAAAGCGAGTACCCATTGCAAAGCTTGCCGAGGGTGCGGATGTCGAGCGCAAGACACTTGAACGACATAGGCGATATCTCGTGGCGGTGCTTCTTATATGCACCAACGGCTATGAGATACTTCGCGGACATATAATGCAGGTACTGAAAGGAGGGGGAGATGTATGAAATATCTTGTAATGGAATGTCATGAAGGATATGCTGTACTGATGGACGAGGAATCACGTTTCGTTAACGCGGCGAATCTGCACTACGAGGTCGGTCAGACCGTTACTGATCCGATACTGCTTGATGCCGAGGATAAGGAAAAGGCAGACAGCAGGAAAATAGTAAGACGTGTGATAAGTGCTGCGGCAGCAGCGGCGTGTCTTGCTGTTGTGACCGTAGCAGGCTTCAACATATTCGGCAGGGAAAAAGCTGCTCCCCATTCTGTCGTATTTGTATCTGCTGCTGCAAAGATAGAAATGGAGCTTGACAGCAAGGGCAGTGTTGTAAGGCTTAAGAGCGACTCCGACTGCGGAAACGAGATAATCGAGAAGTACATTGATTCTCACGGTAAATCATCCGACAAAGTGGATGCATCAAGCGGACTTCTTGCCATACAGGTCGAGGACGGCTATATATCGGGCGGAGATACCGTTGATATAATCGTATCCGATGAAAAGAAGGAATTTGAGGCATACAAGTCTGAGCTTGAGGACAGTGCATCAGAGCTTGATATAAATGTAAATGTCAAGAAAAAGGAAAGCAAGCCTGAGCATAAAGAACCTCCTGTTCCGACGGCAGCGAAAGGCAAAAAGGAACCGCCTCATGTGAAAGCGACTGCTCCCGAAGCACAGCATACTGCTCCTCCTGCACCGACAGCTCCTCCCGAGCCGCCGAAGCACGAGGATGTGCAGACCACAGCAGTGACCGAACAGCCGACAGCTCCTGAGCTGCCGATCCCGCCTGCTGTACCGCCTGATAAGAATAAAAAGGAGCATGAGCAGCCGCCTCACGAGCACCCTGAGCCGCCGACACACCCCGAAAATGACAAGGATAACGGCGACAGGGCAGGTCATGGACCTGCTGCACTTCCGACTCCCGAGCGTCCTGATGCTCATAAGCCGCTTCTTACAGATGATGCGCCAAAGCCGTCTGAGATGGCTGAAGCTCCGGCAGCACCGCTGACAGAAGAAACGGTGCAGGAAGCAGATATAAACGACATTACCAATTCTCAATAAACCACCTCAGAAAGGCTGCCACAGGGGATTCCCAAGGCAGTCTTTCTCAGTGTTCAGGGGAGAATTTTGGCGGCTGAAAAAATAATTCAGAATATTTTTTGTAATACCCCGTTTTTTGAAAATGTGCTCCGTAAACTATTAACAGAAGCTCAAACAGAGCTAATATCCGAAAACGGAAAATTGATTAAAAAGGAGTAACCAATCATGAAGAACAAGAAGTCACTTATCGCTGCAATCGCAGCAGTATCCATCATTTCCACAGCAACAGGCGTAACATCATTCGCTGCAATCACAAAGTCTGAGGAAAAGGCTGCTGAGACAACAGAGATCACAACAGAGGCAGAGGCTGTTGAGGCAACAGAGGCTGCAACAGAGGCAGAGGCTGTTGAGACAACAGAGGCTGCTGAGGCTGCTGAGAAGCCCGAGGCTCCCGTAAAGCCTGAGAAGCCTGCAAAGGCAGAGGGCGAAGAGGCTGAGAAGCCTGCAAAGCCTGTTGGCAAGCACGAGATCGTTGAGAAGATCAACGCAACATTCGATATTGATGCTAAGGATTTCAAGGACGCTGATGCAAAGGCATCATGGTTTGATTTCATCAAGGAAGGCCTTGAGCCCAAGGCTCCCAAGGCTCCCGAGAAGCCTGCAAAGGTTGAGGAAGACGAGAAGGTTAAGCCTGAGCCGCCCGTAAAGGCTGAGGAAGACGAGAAGGTTAAGCCCGAGGCTCCTAAGGCTCCCGAGAAGCCTGCAAAGGTTGAGGAAGACGAGAAGGTTAAGCCTGAGCCGCCCGTAAAGCCTGAGAAGGACGAGAAGGTTAAGCCTGAGGCTCCTAAGGCTCCCGAGGCTCCTGTAGCTCCTGTAAAGCCCGAGAAGGACGAGAAGGTTAAGCCTGAGCCGCCCGTAAAGCCTGAGGCTCCCAAGGGACCCAAGGCTGCTGAGAAGGCAGAGGCTGAGACTGAAGCAGCTGTTGAGGAGACAACAGAGGCAGTTGCTGAATAATTCGATTCTTTCCTGATATGTGCTGAAAAGCACAAAGATCATAACCCTGACATTGATGAATAGAAACATTAAAAGGCAGTCCGCGCAGGACTGCCTTTTGTTGTATCTGTTAAAGCAGACTTTCTTTAGCGTTTATCTCAGCTTTTTCAGGAGCTTCGGGAGGTCGCTGAAACGCTCAAGCTCAGGGACGTTCTGCTTTATTGTTCCGAAGCCGTAGGCGGCGTGGATAAAGTCTGTGCCTGCCTGAACTGCCGCATCATAGTCGCCCTGTATATCTCCGATGTAGCAGGCTTTGACGAGAGAGCAGCGTTCTGCAAGGAGCGCGATATTCTCGCCCTTGCTTTTCAGGTTGTTGCCGAAACATTCAATATCGGAGAAATACCTGCCGAAGCCGTAATGCTCCAGAAAAGCTTCGATGTATCCACTCTGGCAGTTGCTTACGATGTACAGTCCGTAGCCGTCATCGAGCAGAAGTCTGAATGTCTCCTCAAGGTCGGGATAGAGGATTCCGCCGTGTCTGCGGAGGTAATCATTCTCGTGTATGCAGCAGAGGCCGAGGATATGCATACGCTCATTCTTCGGAAAGTCCTTCAGGATAATATCCGCTATCCTGTCCATAGTAAGTCCCATTATGGACATAACGTCTTCTTTGGATATCACAGGGCGTTCATACCCGAGCTCACGCAGTTTTTCATTCCATGAGGCAGCTACGCCTTCGGAGGAATCCCAGAGCGTGCCGTCCATATCAAAAATCAGACCTTTTTTCATTTTCCCTCCACCATTCTTGCATAGATTTCGTCAAGCTGTACGCGATCGTGCTTTATACTGTCAAGAATGGTTATCCTGCCTGTTCTTACAGAGCGTGCTTTTTCCCACATATCTGCGAACATATCCTCGGTGATACCGTATGCCTTCGGATCAATGACGAGCCTGTGCGAAGAGAAAAAGCTGATAATGCTGCTCGGATCCTGCTTCTGGAATATGCACGCAGGTACAGTGCCGAGAGCGACCGCAAGTCCGTGAGAGATCTTGATCTCAGGATAGTATTCTTCGATAGCATGAGCAAAGAGATGTTCGCTGCCGCTGCACGGTCTTGACGAGCCTGCGATCTCCATTGCAAGACCGCCCATGACGAGCGCACGGGAGAGTATGCGTATGAATACATGATCTTTCATGTCCTGCCTATCACAGTGATAGACCGAGTCAAAGCTCATTCGGCTGAGCGCGTAGGCAAAGTCATCCACCTGCGCGGATGAGCTTTCAGCAGAGAGCTTCCAGTCATAAAGGGCAGTGTGCTTGGCAATGGTGTCACCTATTCCCGAGAGCGTCTGTTCCTCGGGAGCATTGATTATCATGTTCGTATCGACGATTATCGCTGTCGGTATCTTACAAGTCAGAGTCATGCGCGCCCTGCCTTCGGTCTCAAGCACCGAAAAGGGAGAGGCGAGCGAATCGTTGCTGAGCGATGTTGGCATACAGATATAGACCGCTTTACTGACATGAGCGGCATACTTTGCCGTGTCGAGGACTCTGCCGCCGCCTATGCCGATGATGATCTTTATTTCCTCGATGCAGACCTTTTTTGCGATAGCAACAGCTTCGTCGAAGCTTGCGTTCTTCATGGCATATATCTCGGCATTGCCGAAATCACGGCTGATGTCTGTGATCTTCTCTTTGTACAAGCCGATGAGGAATTCCTCGGAAATGACGATGGCTTTCTGACCTGCAATGTCGGGGATATATCGCTTTATTATCTCGTCCGAACGGAAGAATGCGTCCTCCTCGACCGCGAGACATATCGGAAGATTGAAGTGTGTGTGCTGATTCATACGGCACCTCCTGTTGAAATAATGTGCTGTACTGATTATACTATGATTTTCGATTTTTTGCAACAGCACTTCGGAAGATATTGCTCCACAAATTAAATATTGTCAAAAGACGAAGTAATATTCAGATATATCAGGAATGACGACGAAGAAAAAACGGATTTTCATCAGGTATTGACGTAAAGGTTTAGTTGGGGAAGAAATAATATGTCTGCTTCATAGAATTCACCTTATGTTGCATATCCTGTACGGATATGGTATAATAAAGGAGTACGCTATGTTCGGCGGAAAAACGAATATTGAGAACAATGCGGTCTTATGGCGGAGGTAAATATGAAGAAAAGGAAGAGTGCTTTTTGGTGGCTGTTAATGATACCTGTTCAGGGAATATTGAGCTTGCTGATCATGAAAGCCGGGACCTTAGCGGACGTAGCATCAGCTGGCAATATTGAAAGCGGCGGGCAGGGTCATCCTGCTCCGGTTTTTACTCTTCTGGGAATTATGCTTGCATTGTTTCTGTTCTTTGTTGTGACTGTTAT
>JAKSQV010000027.1 GCA_024403935.1 Ruminococcus sp.
GCGCATTGAAGCTGAAAGAAGAGCGGCAGAGGAAGCTGAAAGACAGCGTATTGAAGCCGAAAGAAGAGCGGCAGAGGAAGCTGAAAGACAGCGTATTGAAGCCGAAAGAAAAGCGGCAGAGGAAGCTGAAAGACAGCGCATTGAAGCTGAAAGAAAAGCGGCTGAGGAAGCAGACAGACAGCGTCTCGAGACTGCAAAAGCGGCAGCAGAAGAAGCGGTAAATGCAAGGATGAAAACTCCTCAGATTGCTCCTGAGCCTGAAGAAGCTCCTTCATATACATTTGAAGAAGAGATCAATGTCCTGACTTCGTCGCAGACTCCTGAAAGCCTCGGCGGAGCACCTACTGTTGACGAACTTATGGCGGCTGCATTCGAGGCTGTAAGGGCTGAAACGGAAGCTGCGCCTTCAGCAGAGACAGAGGCTGAGGACATCACAGAGGAAACGGAATCCGATCCTGTCGGCGATATGATAGATGATATCCGTGAGGATGCTGAGAAGGCAATATCCGAGCTTGAAACGGCTGCCGAGCCTGAGGAGGATACCGAAGCTGGCGAGAACGCTGATGAAGATGCTCCGGACGCAGAAGAAGCTGTCGGCAGTGATGATGAAGCGGCTGAGGACTCGGAAGAAGCCGGTGAGAAAAAGTCGGCAGAACGCAAAAAGCGTTTCTTTGAAATGAAGAACTCGGGCGAAGCAGGAGCTGAGACCGCGGAAGCTGAAAAGCCCAAGGGAAAGATCACCTCTACGCTCGAAAAGATAATGGATGAGGACCCTAACGAGATAATAGCTGAGAGAAGCGAAAAAACCGAGGAAGGTGACGCTTCCGGGGAACAGGACGGACAGAAAAAGCGGCTGTATACGATATTCGGCATTGTGTTTGCTGTACTCGCCTGCGTCGGACTCATCACCGTGATAGCTACGGGCGTGAAGCTGCTTGGTTCATTCACATCGGGAGATTCCAAGAAATCAGGCTTTGCCGATGCGGTATATCCTGCTGCGATAATGGACATCGAATCCTTCGATGAGCCGTCACAGCTCACATCAGATCAGGTGATCACAGCGGCGATATGGTCGATGATAATGTCAGATGGTGTACTCGATCAGTATGAGAAAACGTTTGACGTTGTAAGAGTACCTGCGGTCGATGTTGAGTCCTATGCTGTAAAGCTCTTCGGCGACGATCTTCCCGAGCTTGTACATACGACAGTAGGTCCTGCTGAGTCGAGATTCTACTACAACGAGGAGAAGGAATCGTACAACATTCCGCTCACTCCCGTTACATTCACATACTCTCCCGAAGTAAAGTCTGTGAAAAAGAGCGGAAACGAGTATACAGTAACAGTAGACTATATCGACGAGTTGCCTGAGTGGCTTCCGAAAACATCATCGAAGTCGGTGGAGTTCAAGCTTGTTCAGACGAGCGAGGGCTATCGTATCAAGGCGATGAAGGTGCTTTCCGAGAACAAGAATATGTAAGAAAACTGACCGCAAATCTGCATTTGCGGTCTTTTTTTAAAAAAAGCAAAGAAAAAATAAAAAAACACTTGACAAGTGCTGCGTTTTCTGATATAATATTAAAGCAGTCAGTGATGCGAGTGTGCTGGAATAGGCAGACAGGCACGTTTGAGGGGCGTGTGTCGACAGACGTATGGGTTCAAGTCCCATTACTCGCACCAACGCGGTTCAGATTTTTCTGAGCCGCGTTTTTTTAAAAAATCTGAAAAAGTTCTTGACAAATCACAAATGGTGTGATATAATAATAAAGCTGTTTGAAAAAACAGTATATATCGTATTCTAAAGACAGCTGGCAGGTTTATCCGTAAGTCCCGCCGAGGAATTGCAAATGATTTAAGCTATCATTGTCCTTTTCCGAGCTGTCGGCAAAGGACTTTTTTATTGCACTCTGAATACGATACAACTAATTATTCGGAGGTGAATACACAATGCCAAGCAATGCAGTTCTCGAAGCTAAGAAGGCTAAGGTCGATCAGCTCACAGAGGCACTCAAGAATTCTGTAGCAGGCGTTCTCGTTGACTACAAGGGAATCACCGTTGAGGAGGATACCAAGCTCAGAAAAGAGCTCCGTGAGGCAGGCGTTAACTACTTCGTAGAAAAGAACACAATGCTTCTCCGTGCATTCAAGAATGTCGGAATCGAAGGCCTTGAAGAGTCCCTTAACGGTACAACCGCTATCGCACTCTCAAGCGAGGATCAGACTGCTCCTGCTCGTATACTCGGTAAGTTCGCTGAGAATGCAGGTGATGAGAAGTTCAACCTCAAGGCTGGTTTCGTTGAAGGTGAGGTTTACGATCAGGCAGGAGTTGTTGCTCTTTCCAAGATCCCTTCAAAGGACGTTCTGCTCGCACAGCTGGTCGGCTCTCTCCAGGGTCCCATGCAGAAGCTCGCAGCCGCTGTCAAGGCAGTTGCAGACAAGAAGTCAGAGGAAGCTGCCTGATTTCTGTAATACTTATACCGCAGCTTGATAAAATGACCGTAAATCGGTAAATTAAATTAAAAGGAGATTATTATCATGGCTTCAGAGAAGATCACAAAATTTGTTGAAGATATCAAGACTCTTTCAGTTCTCGAGCTTTCAGAACTCGTAGACGCAATCCAGGAGGAATTCGGTGTAACAGCTGCTATCGCTGCTGCTCCTGCTGCTGGCGCTGCTGCTGGTGCTGCAGACGCTAAGACAGAATTCGACGTAATCCTCGCTTCATTCGGTGACGCTAAGATGGCTGTTATCAAGGTTGCTAAGGAAGTTCTCGGTCTTGGTCTTAAGGAGGCTAAGGAAATCGTTGAGGCTGCTCCTAAGGCTCTCAAGGAAGGCGTTTCCGAGGCTGAGGCTAACGAGCTCAAGGCTAAGTTCGAAGAGGCTGGCGCTACAATCGAGCTCAAGTAATCTGAATTACTTACGCTTTATAAAGACTGCAAGGGTATACCCTTGCAGTCTTTTTCTTTTGTGATATATGCTTATATGTGAATAGGAATATTGTGTATTTTAACAAAAAATTCATTGTTGGTTGACAACATATCAGCTATTGTGGTATTATCGTTATATATAATAAGGAGGACACCACAATGAGAAAATTATTTAGCTTAATGACGGCTGCTGTTATTGTGGCTGTCAATATATCGTGTCTTGCAACAAGAGCATCAGGCATGAGGGCCGCACCCGTATCGGTGCAGAGTGTCAGCCTTTCGGATTCACAGCTTGCCGATTATGCCAATCAGGTGGCGGTGCTTGTAAACGCTGAGCGCAGCAGCAGAGGACTCAAGCCGCTGCGGATCCTGCCTAAGCTCATGACCGCGGCACAGATACGTGCGAACGAGATAACACAGATATTTGACCATTTCCGCCCAAACGGCACCAAGTGCTTTTCTGTACTGGATGAAGTCGGACTTGATTTCTACGCCGTTGGTGAAAATATAGCTGCCGGTCAGAGCACTCCCGAGTCTGTTATGTCAGCGTGGATGACTTCGTCAGAGCATAAGGATAATATCCTCAAATCTGATTTTATGTATATCGGAGTCGGTGTTGTCCAGAAGGGGAATAGACTTTACTGGTCGCAGGAATTCCTGAAATATAACGAGTTTTCCGATGCATACATTCCTAAGGAAAAAACGCCTGTTTACGGCGATATTAATTCAGACGGCAAAATCGACAGCAGAGATGCATCGACTATTCTTGCCGAATACGCTCTGGTATCTGCGGGAGGCGTTTCAACGCTTTCTTCATATCAGAAGGAATGTGCGGACATAGATGCGAACAGCAAGATAGACAGCAGGGATGCATCGTTCGTACTCGGATTCTATTCATACCTGTCATCGGGCGGTAAGGAAAACAACATAAAAAAATGGATGTAAAAAAATGAGGAGCTGATGCTCCTCATTTTTTATTCTTCATCGTCCTTTTCTGCCGTGTAAAGCTTCTTTACACGGCAGAGCTCGACACGGTGGTGGTGTATTTCAAGCACATCAATACGCAGTCCGTCACATTCAAGATATGTCTTGGAGCCGTCCTTGGGTATTTCTCCGAGCATAGCTATCACATATCCGCCGAATGTGTCAAATTTATCCGCAGGGAGCACTATATCGAGCTCCTCGCATACATTGTCCAGCGGCATGATGCCGGGGATCAGCCACTGACCGTCAGCTATCTGTTCAAACTCAGCTTCGTTCTCACCTGTTTCGTCATCGTCAAAGTCGCCGACAAGCTGTTCTACAAGGTCGGTGACGGTGACAATACCCGTCATTCCGCCGTATTCATCCACGACCACAGCAAAGTGATCTGCACCCTTTTTCTTCATCTGGGCGAACAGTGTGTCTGCCTTCATTCCCTCGTGTACAAAATACGGTTCGTGTACGGCGTTAGCCATGATATTTTCACGGCTCTTGTTGTCAAGACGGAAGTAGTCCTTCGCGTTGAGAATGCCTATGACGTTGTCCACGCCTTCGCCGCATATCGGGAAAACAGAGTGACGAGTGCGGTGAATGGTCTCCTCCCATGTCTCAACAGAGTCGCTGCTCCAAAGCACGGAAACGTCGGTACGGTGGGTGCAGACCTGTTCGGCAGTAGTGTCGTCAAAAGCGAAAACATTTTTGATGATACGGTTTTCATCCTCGTCGATAGTGCCTTTCTCGGCACCTGCGTCGGACATCATAATAATTTCTTCTTCGGTAACGGTGTCCTCCTCCTTGTTCGGGTCGATGCCGATGATGCGGAGAACTGCGTTCGTTGAAAGATTGAGTATCCACACAAGCGGAGCAAAAATCACTTGTGTGAAGCGTATCGCATCAGTCAAGCCGAGAGCAAGCTTTTCGGAGTATTTCATACCGATGCGCTTGGGTACGAGTTCGCTGAATATGAGTGTGATATATGCGAGCAGGAGCGTTATCACGATAACAGATACGGTCCTGAGCACATTCTCAGGGAGCCCGATGCCCGTTTTCAGTATCAGCGCAGTCAGGCGTTCCGAGAAGTTGTCGGCTGCGAAAGCCGCACCGATGAAGCCTGAAAGCGTTATTGCGACCTGTATCGTCGCAAGGAAACGTGCAGGCTGACTTGTGAGTTTTTTCAGTTTGACAGCTTTTTTGTTGCCGCTTGCGGCGAGCTTGTCAAGTCTTGTGTCGCTAATTGATATTACCGCTATTTCAGCGCAGGCAAAAGCCGCATTGAGTGCGATGAGTATAATTTGCAGAATTATCTGCCCTATCATAGTATTCCTCCGTATATTGATATAGGTGTGTTGGTGTGTGTGAAGCTGCTGATGAGAATGCGTGACCGCATATTCGCCGGCAGTTGTCCGGAACAAGCACTAAAAGGCATAGCCTATAACCTGAAGCGGAAAAGACCATGCCTTGAAATATCAGATATAAGAAAGAAGTATCGGTAATAACACCCGTCAGGGTTACTGTCCATTTAGTCTCTCACCTCCATGAGTAAAGATATAATTCACATATATGCTGTATCGTTAAAGACATTATAGCATAACAAATCATACAAGTCAAGCACTGACAGTTTTTTTGCAGGCAAAGGCAGATGAGCGTGTCATTTCAGCCCTGCAAGCGAGTCAGTGACTTCAAGTCCGTATTTTTCAGCAAGTGCGAGGCACTTTTCTATCGGTGCGGTATTGCTGAGCATGGACGGAGAATGTGCATCACAGCCGATAATGACAGAATTTCCGATCTCACGCGCAATGCTCAGGAAGTGTTCGGAGGTGTAGTTCCTGCCTTCGATCACACCGAGAAGGTTTATCTCGACAGGGTGGTTTTTGTCCCTGAGATACCTGCAAAGCCGCGTGAATTCCCTGTCGTAGATGTCGCGGCTGCCTGTGAAGTTAAAGAGGTCAGGGTGTGCAAGATAAGCATATCTTCCTGTTTCCATGCCTGCAATGACAGAGTCAACATACTCTGTGAGGGCGGTTTCGCTATTGCTGGGGATACCTGTGTACGGAGTATTCTGCTCCGAGCCGACGGAGTGCTGACCGAGTATCATATAGTCAACGGGATAGTCCGCGAGAAGCTTGTCCTGTTCGTCGAGAAGCTCGGGGATGTATTCGGCTTCAAAGCCGATGAAGATAGTGATGTCCCGCGCATATTCCTTTTTAAGTGCGGAAAGCGAGGTGAAATAGCCGTCGAGGTCACGAGGCGCCATACGCGAGTTGGAAACATATCCGTTCGGATATATCCATGGGCAGTGGTCAGAGAAGCCGAGCACCCTGAAGCCGCTTGCAATGGCACTTTCTACATATTCCCTGTCCTCGCCGACAGCATGGTGACAGCGATAGGTGTGAGTGTGATAATTAGCGAACATTATATCCCTCCGTTTCAAAAATATCCGTGTATACACTGATTATACCACATATTCACTGAAAAGGCAAGACGTAGAGTTACAGTAAAAAAAGTGACAGATGTAATTGTCAGAGTGACATTGTTAACCTGTTAATAAGTCCTGATATGGGGTATAATATATGCAAAGGGTGATGATAGTATGAAACTGACGGTACAAAGATTGCTCAGACTGCTCGGAACAGTTCTGGGCATCATGATATTCCTTGTGCTGATACCGGCGGGAGCAATGCTGATACTTGCGATGTTCTCGCAGAATGCGGACATGACAGAGCCGCTCGGTATCAGGCTCGTATGTCTGACAGCAGTGCTTGTTTTACAGGCGGCAGACATTGCTCTGCTGGTGCTGTTTCTCACGGCCGGGCGCAGGAAGGGGCTTCTGCCAAGCTGTGCGTTCATGTTTGGCGGAGTGCTCCTGAATACCGCATTTTCGGGGATATGTATACTGTTCAGGGACGATTCGGGAGAGCTGCTCGTTGCGTACTGCCTGCTGACAGGTATGCTGTTTCTTTTTTCGGCACTTACCCTGAGTGCAGGCAGTGACACGGCAAAAAAATAACCCGGGGCTCAGTACGCTTTCCTTGCTCCGGGCTTGTTTATGTCATTTGGTCTGTATCGGAGGTTTCCTTGTCGGAATAATCGCGGAAGCAGACGTTGAGGTCGACCTTGCCCTCTATTCCGGAGACAGTGCCCGAACTTGAGTACTGCCAGATGTCATATTTGTAGTAGTATGTAGGCTTGTCACCGTACTCAGCAAGCCAGAAGCCGTAGTCCTTGAGTCTCGGCAGATCAAGCTTGTGCATGGCGGTGGTCTTGTTCTGATAGATCATTGGGATATATCCTGCCGACTTGATACGCTCGCAGAAAGCAACACAGCAGTCCGCAAGAGTTTCGACGCTCACATCATCGGTGCGTGCGTGGTCATCGAAGATAAGCTCCCAGTCATAGACAACGGGGTAGGTGATATCGCATCCTGATATTGCGTCAAGAACAGCATCTGCTTCTTCAACAGCCTCGTCAACCGTTGTAGCCTGAGAGAAGAAGTAAACGCCTGTGTCGATACCTGCTGCATCAGCGTTTCTGAGGTTGTCGGCGAAGCTCTCGTCCATGGTTATGAGACCGCCGCCGTATGTGCGGTAGCCTGCACGTATCATAGCGAAGTCGATACCTGCTTTGCTGACCTGTTCCCAGTCTATCGCGCCCTGATGCTCGGAGATGTCGATACCTGTGTATGATTTGACATTACCGTTATCCATGTAGCAGGCGAATCCGTTTCTCGTGACGATGTTGTCGGTATTGATGTCGCTTTCGGGGACATCGCTGAATACAGGTACGAATACTTCACCGAGGGTATTGTCGTGCATGAGGATCTTTTTTCCGTCGAGCTGATAGAAGGTCTCTTCCTTCTCGATGTATGCACGGGTGCGTATCTCGGGGTCTTCCTCACCTGCGGGAACAGCGTCCTTTTTCCCGCGGAAAAAGATCAAAAAGACTAAAAACACTGCCATAAGCAGTATTATCAGTGCTTCGAGCAGAGCTGCTGCTCTGAAAAGTACATTTTTCTTGTTTGCCGAAGTCATTTTGTCCTCCAGTGATTCTGTTATTGCTTTCATAGGGAGAGACATGTCCTGACGGAAGCATATCCTCCATTATGATAACATATTACCATAAAAAGCGGCTTCTGTAAACAGAATGACCGATAATTTGCATTAATTTTGCATTTCTGCCGTAATATCGTTCAGTGCTTCACAAAAATCCTTGTACATATAAAGCGAGCCGAGTGCCACGAGCGGTATATTGTTTTGCTCTGCGAACGTGAAAGCAGCTTTTACGCCTTCGCTGAAGCTGCTGAAGCATTGTGCGTCAATGCCTTCATGCGAGAAGGTATCCGCCAGCACAGAGCTGTCGAGAGCACGCGGATTGTCGGGGGTGACAGTGAAAGCGCGGCTGATATACTGTCCGAGGACGTGGGGGTACAGGCTGTACTCCTTGTCCGCCAGAACTCCTATGAGCAGAGCGACCTTTCCACCGCCGAAGCAGTGGCGTATACTTGCTGCTGCCTGACGTATGCCGTCGGGATTGTGAGCTCCGTCGAAAATGACAGGCGGCTCCTTGCAGAGAAGCTCGAATCTGCCGTGCCAGCACGTTTCGGAAAGTCCCTTTCTCACGGCATCGTCGGATATTTCGAGGTCCTCACGGCGAAGCAGCTCTACTGCGGTGAGAACGTTTGCGATATTGTATATCTGATATGTTCCGATAAGCGGGACACGCGCCTTGCCGAAGCCGTCAAACTCCAGTTCTGTGCCGCTTATGCCTGTGGACGTACCGAGTGTACGTATCTGGTCGGTTACGCTCAGCGGAGCGTTTTTCTCGAACGCTGCTGCCGTGATGACCTCGAATGCATCAAGGTCTGTGCCACCGTAGAGGACAGGTCTGTTCTCCTTGATTATACCTGCCTTGCGCTGCGCTATTTCGCGGACAGAGCTGCCGAGAACAGCGGTATGGTCGAGGGCGACATTGGTTATCACGGAAAGGAGCGGCGAGCTGACGACATTTGTCGAGTCTGTATCTCCGCCCATGCCGCATTCGATTATGGCGATGTCGCAGTCAACACGGTAGAACAGCTCGTATGCCGCTGCTGTCAGTATCTCGAATTCTGTGGGCTTATCCTTCATGGATTCGCAGGCAGGCATTATGTCTGCCATGACCCATGCGAGTACGTTTTCGGAAATTTCACGGCAGTTTATGCGGAAGCTGTCGGTCACACCCGTAAGCGGAGGAGACGAAAAGCAGCCCACGCGGTAGCCTGCCGCGCGGAGAATATAGCTGAGCATGGCGGAAAACGAGCCTTTTCCGTTCGTGCCTGCAACGTGTATGATCTTTGTTTTGTTCTGTGGGTCACCGAGAATATGACAGAGCTCGGTTATACGCTCTAGTCCGAGTACGCTGCCCTTCTTTGCAGCATTTTTCAGGTATTCAAGAACTTCTTCGTTGTTTGCCATAGTTGCACACCTTGTCGAGCTGCCCGGTGAAAGCCTTGTTTCTCATGAGCAGGATAATGATAGCTGATTCAAAAATGATAGTGATGATATAGATCGGTATTCTCCATGCCAGAAGTACCGAAAGGGAATAATCCGCACAGTACATGGCGTAAAGACCAATGGTCTTGATTATCAGCGAGCCGATGATGTGGGCAGCGGCGTCGGAGAGGATGATAACGAGCGGCTTGTTTGCCTTGTGCATACAAGTTGAAACAAGTCCCGCTACAATACCGATGCTGACAAATCCGATAGTAAGGATAGGATTCGGAGCATAGCCCTTGAGAACACATCCGAACAGGTCTGCTCCGAGTCCGACGGCACCGCCGACAAAGGGACCGAACCATATTCCTGCAAGAATTACGGGCAGATTCTCAATGCTGATACGTGCAAACGGCATTGGTCCGAAGGCAATGAACTTGCCGAGGATCGCACTCATCGCAATGAGGAGCGCAGCAATGATAAGCACGCGGATATTGCCGAAAAGCTTTATGTTTCCGGCGGCAGTGTTATTCTGCTTTGTTGTATACATAAAAAACCTCCTTTTCCACATCATACGACAAGAAAAGGAGGTTGACCCCGATATTTGTCCTATGAAGCGGGATGCAAAGCGCGAACCGCGGCACGATGCCTTCGTCCCACCGACAACTCCCCGTCCGGCAGGCACTTAACGAACTCGCTTTTACTCTTCAGCTTTCGGTGAAAAACTCTCACCACCCTTATTATACGACTCGGAGCAAAGCAAGTCAATAGACGGAGATATTTTTGTAAATTTACACTATTAGAGCGAGGTTTGATGCGATTTTTTGTAAATGGTGCATTGCAGAGACATCTGTGAGCTTTGGACAGTATATACATGAAAGAAAGGGGATATTCGTTAATAATAACGAATATCAGACGCGAACGGAATTAATTCTTTATTTTTTTATAAAAGTGTGGTATAATTCAATTATGAGTATCTATGCGCACGGAGGGCTGATGATGAAGAAAACACTGTATGTTTCCGACCTTGACGGTACTTTGCTGAGTCCCGAGCCTGCTGTTACGGAACAGACAGCGAGCATCATCAACTCCCTTATCGCAAAGGGTATGTTTTTTACCTTTGCCACGGCGAGAAGCATATATTCGGCTATTCCGATAACTTCAAAGCTGAATATAAACGTGCCGTGTCTGGTGATGAACGGCGTGAGCGTCTGCGACACAGCGGCAGGGAAATACATAAAAAGCGAGTATATACCGACCGAGGCTTCGGCAGAGGTGCTGCGTTCGTTCGAGCGGCACGGAATACGCTGCTTCATGTACAGGATAGACAGCGGCTTCCTTACCTGCTATTATTCGCAGATAACCACGAAGGTCATGCGGAGCTTTGCCGAGGTCAGGAAGAACCACTACAAAAAACCGTTTATACAGGTTAGCCGCCTTGCTGACTTTGCAAACGCCGATACGGTCTATTTCACGACCACAGGTCCGTATGACGACCTCTATCCGATAAAGTGCGAGATAGAGAACATCAGGGGAGTTGACCACGCTTTCTATCTTGATGTGTATAACGGCGAGTGGTACCTTGAAGTGTTCTCTGACAGGGCTTCAAAGGCAAACGGTATCCGGTTCCTGCGTGAAAGATACGGCTTCGATGAGGTGGTCGCATTCGGTGACAATCTCAATGACCTGAGTATGTTCGAGGCGGCTGACTTAAGGATAGCTGTCGGAAACGCCAAGGAGGAGCTGAAGGCTGCGGCAGATATCGTGATAGGGACAAATGCTGACAACGGAGTAGCCGAATGGCTTGCTTCCGCTTATTGATAATCATTATATACATGAAAGGAAATACATAAAGATGAAGAAACTCATGCTTGGAAACGAAGCCTTTGCAAGAGGCTTATACGAGGCAGGATGCAGGGTTGTATCAAGCTACCCGGGTACTCCGTCCACCGAGATCACAGAGGAAGTTGCAAAGTACGATGAGGTTTATGCAGAGTGGGCTCCGAACGAAAAGGTCGCAATGGAGACAGCTCTCGGAGCTTCCATCGCAGGCGCAAGAAGCTTCTGCGGAATGAAGCACGTAGGTCTCAACGTTGCTGCTGATCCGCTTTACACAGCAGGCTATACAGGTGTAAATGCAGGTATGGTAATTGCTGTTGCCGACGATCAGGGTATGCATTCCTCACAGAATGAGCAGGACAGCCGTCATCATGCTATCGCTTCAAAGGTGCCCATGCTTGAGCCCTCGGATTCGACCGAATGCAAGGAGTTCGTCAAGCTCGCATTTGAGCTTTCAGAACAGTTCGATGCTCCGTTCATCGTCAGAATGTCCACAAGAGTTGCTCATTCACAGAGCATCGTTGAAATGGAGGACAGGCAGGAGCGCGAGCTGAAGCCATATGAGAAAACACCTCAGAAATTCGTTATGATGCCTGCTTTTGCAAAGGGCAGACACGTATTCGTTGAGGAGCGTACAAAGAAGCTTGTCGAGTATGCCGAGACTTCTCCCCTCAACAGAACAGAAATATCCGACAAGGCTGAATTCGGCGTTATCACGAATGGTGCTGCATATCAGTATGTCAAGGAGGCTCTCGGAGATAAGGCTTCCGTACTGAAGCTCGGTATGGTCAATCCTCTCCCCGTAAAGCTCATTCAGGATTTTGCTGCAAAATATGAGCAGGTCTATGTTATTGAGGAGCTTGACGGCATCATCGAGACTCACTGCCGCAGTATCGGAGTAAACAACATAAAGGGCAAGGAGATATTCGGCTACATAGGTGAGCTTCCGCAGTCCGTCATCGCAGAGAAGCTTCTCGGTGAAAAGAAGGAATTCACAGCTCTCGAGGACAATATCCCCGTTCGTCCGCCTGTAATGTGTGCAGGCTGTCCTCACCGCCGACTCTTCTACTGCCTCAAGAAGCTCGGTGTTACCGTATCGGGCGACATCGGCTGCTATACACTCGGCGCAGCTGCACCGCTCAATGCTATCGACACTACTATATGCATGGGAGCTTCAATATCGGGACTTCACGGCTTCAACAAGGCTCGCGGAGCTGAATCCGAGCACAAGACCGTAGCTGTGATCGGAGATTCAACATTCATGCACAGCGGTATGACAGGTCTTGTAAACATAGCATACAACAACTCGAATTCAACAGTTATCATACTCGACAATTCAATCACAGGCATGACAGGTCATCAGCAGAACCCCACAACAGGCAAGAACCTCAAGGGCGATCCTGCGGCGGCTGTCAACCTCGAGGAGCTCTGCAAAGCGATTGGCATAAAGCGTGTCCGCGTTACCGATCCTTACAAGCTTGCCGAGACAGAGGCTGCAATAAAGGAGGAGCTTGAGGCTGACGAGGCTTCCGTTATCATTTCACGCCGTCCCTGCGCTCTGCTGAAGTATGTCAAGCACAATCCGCCCTTCAAGGTAAATACCGAGAAGTGCGTAGGCTGCAAGATGTGCATGAAGCTCGGCTGTCCTGCAATTTCCATGAGAGACGGCAAGGCTGTTATAGATCATACACAGTGCGTAGGCTGCGGAATCTGCAAGGAGCAGTGCAGGATAGGCGCGATAGAATGATCCTGAACGGGAAAGTGTCCCCGGAAAAAGAGGAAGAATTATGATACAGTTACCTATTTACGAGGAATTCTCCCACTGGCTGGACGATCTCCTCGAGAACAACGATATGCCCGATGAAACAAAGGCGTACTGCTTCAATCTCTATGAGGAGTCCGATGAGGAGCACATCTACGCTGTTCAGCTCATAGCAGCAGGCGAGTTCGACCCCGATGACGAGGAGGGCGGCTGGGCTTGTGATGAGGTCTGGAGCTGCGAGGATAACGTGTTCACGATAGATACCTCCGATGAGGAGGACACGGGCTGGAAGCACGCTCAGGAGCTCTTCTGCGAGATGATTGAGGAGTATCTTTCCGATGGTATGTACGGACATATCCTCAAAGAAAGCAAGGGCGTGGCAGCAGGCTTTGTTGACGGAAACTTGGAGCTGCTGTACAAGGCATGAAATATTATCAAAGGAGTAATATAAATGGAAACTAAATCTATTATGATAGTCGGTGTAGGCGGACAGGGCTCACTGCTGGCTTCGAGACTGCTCGGCAATGTGCTTCTCGCACAGGGCTATGACGTAAAGGTCAGCGAGGTTCACGGTATGAGCCAGCGCGGCGGTTCTGTTGTTACCTACGTTAAGTACGGAGAAAAGGTATATTCGCCTGTTATTGAGAAAGGCGAGGCTGATGCAGTTATTTCTTTCGAGCTTCTTGAGGCGGCAAGATGTCTGCCTTATCTTAAAAAGGGCGGTAAGCTTATAACTTCCACCCAGCAGATAGACCCCATGCCTGTTATCACAGGTGCGGCACAGTATCCTGAGGACCTCGTTGGCAAACTCAGGGCAGCAGGCGCAGAGCTTGTGGCTGTGGATGCACTCTCACTTGCAGAGGAGGCAGGCACATCAAAGGCTTCCAATGTTGTTCTTATGGGTGTTCTTGCAGCAAGAATGGACTATCCTATGGAGCTCTGGCAGAATGCGATCGAGCAGTGTGTGCCCGCGAAGTTCCTTGAGCTCAACAAGAAGGCTTTCGAGCTCGGACTGAACGCACAGTCTGTCTGATCGGAATAATATTAAAGCAAGTATTTCAGGGATACACAGATATCCTGTTGACAAGGAGTATGAAGTCCAATGGAAAAGTATTGGGATAAGGACATCGAGACGATGCCCCCTGAGAAAATGAAGGCTCTGCAGAGTGAGCGTCTCGTAAAGCAGGTCAAGCACGTATACGAAAATGTGAAGTATTACAGAGACCTTATGGACGAGAAGGGCGTCAAGCCCGAAGACATCACGAGTGTCGATGATCTGCACAAGCTTCCGTTCATAAGCAAGGCGGACCTCCGCGACAGCTACCCCTACGGCATGCTTGCAGTTCCGCTGAGCGAATGTGTTCGCATCCACTCAACGAGCGGTACCACAGGAAAGCGCGTTGTTGCGTTCTATACCCAGAATGATGTGGATATGTGGGAAAACTGCATAGCAAGAGCTATCACGGCGGCAGGCGGAGACGAGAACGATGTGCTTCAGGTAGCTTACGGCTATGGACTGTTCACAGGCGGAGCAGGTGTTCACGGCGGTTCGCATAAGGTCGGCTGTCTCACGCTTCCGATGTCATCGGGCAATACGGAGAGACAGATACAATTCATGCAGGACCTCGGAGCTACCTTCCTTTGCTGTACGCCGTCCTATGCGGCGTATATCGGAGAGACCATTCAGGAAATGGGTATTTCTCCCGATGACCTCAAGCTCAGGGCAGGTATATTCGGCGCAGAGCCGTGGACTGAGGAAATGCGTCAGACTATTGAGAAGTCGCTTGGCATAAAGGCTTACGACATCTACGGACTTACCGAGACGAGCGGTCCCGGTGTTGCATTCGAGTGCAGTGAGCAGAAAGGTATGCACATCAACGAGGACAACTTCATTCCGGAGGTAATCAACCCCGATACGGGAGAGGTGCTTCCCGACGGAGAGGTCGGCGAGCTCGTATTCACAAGTATAACCAAGGAGGCATTCCCGCTTCTGAGATACCGTACCCGTGACCTTTGTGTTCTCAGCAGAGGAAAATGCAAGTGCGGACGCACCCTTATCAAGATGACGAAGCCGATGGGCAGAAGCGACGATATGATGATAATCCGCGGCGTAAACGTATTCCCGTCGCAGATAGAGACAGTTCTTATTGCAGAGGGCTATGCTCCGAACTATATCATCGAGGTTGACCGCGTCAACAACAACGACACCCTCGACATCAGCGTCGAGATGAAGCCCGAGCAGTTCTCGGACAAGGTAAAGGATATGCAGGATCAGGAGCGTTCGCTTGCACTTGCTATCAAGACCATGCTCGGTATCAATCCGAAGGTCCACCTCGTATCACCGAAGTCAATAACACGAAGCGAAGGTAAGGCTGTACGTGTAATTGACAAGCGCAGACTGCATGATATGCCTGCAAAATAAAAAAACAGACAGGGAGGTTCTTTTATGGGATATGTAAGACAGATATCAGTATTTCTTGACAATAAACCTAATCAGCTTACAGGAGTAATGAAGCTGATAAAAAATCATAACATCAATATCAGAGCACTGAGTATAGCAGATACAAAGGATTTCGGCATCCTCAGAATGATAGTCAGCGACACTGAAAAGGCAGTCGATGTTCTCAGAGAAGCTTCCTACGCCGTTGCCGAGACAGAGATCGTTGCTATCACTATTCCGGATACTCCGGGGCAGCTGAGCCGCGTGCTCGACATTCTCGGCGAGCAGAACGTAAATATCGAGTATCTGTATGCCTTCCTCGGAAAGTCTGACAGATCGGTATCGTTTGTTATCCGTGTTGACGACAACGACAACGCATATACTGCTCTTGAGAGCGGCGGTATCATCAGGCTCACAGCGAATGACATTTCAGAAATGTGATAAGTCAGGGCGGCAGAAGGGGGGAGTCCCATTGGTGCGTTTCCTTTAGCGGAAATTTCGGGTCACCGAGCCGTATACTCACGGCGCATATTCGGTAACCTGCGAAACCGCCAAAGGTGGCTTACCTTCTGCCGCCTGTTTTTTATGTCCTGATAAGCTGAGTCGGCACAGGTCGGTGGATAATAACTTGATTTTTGTGCAATATTACGCATAATATCTGTATATAATCAAACAAAAATGAGAAAAAATTTGAAACCCCTTGACTTTTTTTTAGAGAAATTGTATAATATATATGCAGAGACAGCGGAGGCTGAGTCCTGCCGTTGTGAGATCGGCATATAATACAATAGGAGTGATGAACAATGAGCCTTCTCGATAAGATAGGTGACGCAAGCAAGGGATTGACTGATAAAACCAAGAATATCTCTGAAGCAAGTAATCTTAAGAGAAAAATTTTGTACGAAGAGGAGAGAATCGTTGAGATATTCACCGATATCGGTAAAAAGTACTACAAGAACCCCAATGAGGATCCCGCAAATCTCAAGGTGCTCTGCGATGATATCGATACAAGACGCAGAAGAATAAAGAAGATGAGATTCGAGCTCAACGGCATCAGAGGTTATAAAATATGCCCGAAGTGCGATGCTGAGGTCAATGAGCGTTTTCAGTTCTGCGGACGCTGCGGAGCAAGACTCCCCGACATGGAGGACGACGATTTCATGTCACTTGAGCCTAACGATTATTATACAGAAAGCAGCAATCAGTTCTTTAATGCAGATTCAAATCAGAACTACTAATAAAAAAAGGCTGCTGCACGCAGGTGCAGCAGCCTTTTTTTGATTTATGAGGGAATGATAGTGTGAAAATCATTGAATTGATTCTTTTGCTGATATTCTATAACCTTGTGCCGCTGTGGGCTGCATTTACCGAAGTTCCTGTTGCTTTGAGAATCCTTCTTACAGCAGTAATAAGCGTATGCTGGATAATGATGCTTATCCGAGGAGAAAAGGCACCTGTGAAAAGCTTCCGTATGCGGTCGCTGAAACGCGGTCTGAGCCTTACATGGCTGACAGCAGCTTCCATATTGTGCGAATGGGCAGTGCTTGTGCCGTATTTTATACTTTCACAGAGCGGAGCTGTTACAAAGACGTTTGCGGTGGTGATGCCGCTTCTAGCAGTGCTCCTGACGTTTACTGCCGCCGTCATACATACGGCAGTCGGCTCAAAGCAGATAAAGCTGCATGATTACCTGCTGATGTTCATTTTTTGTGGGCTTTTTCCGCTGAATATAGTGCTTCTCGTACACCTTTTCAAGAAGGCAAGACGTGAGTATTACTTCGAGACGGACAAGGCAGAGCTTGACAGTATGCGCGCCGAGAACGAGATATGCCGTACAAAGTACCCGATAGTAATGGTTCACGGCATCTTCTTCCGCGACTGGCAGTATTTCAGCTATTGGGGCAGAATCCCTGCGGCACTGAAGCGAAACGGAGCCGTTGTATACTACGGAAAACAGCAGTCAGCACGTTCCGTACACGACAGCGCGGTCGAGCTGAAAGCGGCTGTCATGCAGGTCATAAATGAAACGGGAGCAGAAAAGGTCAACATCATCGCTCACTCCAAGGGCGGACTTGATTCGCGCTATGCGATAAGCTGCCTCGGAATGGATAAGTATGTCGCAACGCTGACCACTATAAGTACGCCGCATAAGGGCTGTGATATGGTGGATTTCCTGCTTGATAAGGTGCCTGAGAAGCTGGTGAATGGAATTGCGGACAGATATAACGCCATATTCGGCAGGCTCGGGGACAGCCGACCGGATTTTCTGGCAGGTGTCCGTGACCTCAGTGCCTCGCGTATGAGTGTGCTCAATGCAGAAATGCAGGATTCTTCTGATGTATCGTACAGAAGCTGTATGTCGGTATTGAAGAATGTGTTTTCGGCAGGATTTCTGCCGATGTCGCTGAGCTACCTGATGATAAAAAGGCTGAATGGACGAAACGACGGACTTGTTTCCGAGGAAAGCGCGAAACACGGACGTTTCAGGCTTATCGAGCCTGAGCATCTGCGCGGAGTCAGCCACGGGGATACTATCGACCTTATGCGCGAGAATATCAGGGACTTTGATGTCCGTGAATTCTACACAGGACTTGTTGCGGAACTGAAAAGCGAGGGGTTCTGACGGAAGCCTGTGCCGCTCAGACGGACTCCGAGCCTGCGGCAGTGAATCTTCGGTCAATAAGGCGGCAGATGCAGTATGAGGGAATGCACAGCATGAACCACAGAAGGCTGAACAGCGGGCAGACCTGTCCGAGTATATTCAGTGGAATATCGGAATAGTCCCATACCTGCCAGCCCATAATGATATTGTCGAATATCCCGACTGCAAATTCTATGAGCGTTATCACAGCCGTGCCGATAAGGCAGGTCTTTTTCAGCGATGCCGCAGGACGATTGCTCAGCGTATATATCACAGCAAGAACTATACCTCCTGTTATGCACATTGTCCAGTGAGTATAGCCTCTGCCTGTGACCTCGACAAAGCCGTATAGAAAGAAACCCATAAGAAATACAAAAGCATAACGTGAAAGCTTCATAGTACACCTCTTCCGAGGGTAGTATAAGCTTCTGAAATGTGAAATATTCCTGTAAAGGAGAAACATAAATGAGAAAAAGCTGTATAATCATGCATATATCCAGTATGCCGTCAGAGTACGGTGTCGGCAAGATGGGCAGACACGCGTTTGAATTCGTGGACTTTCTCAGAAGTGCAGGAGTGAAATGCTGGCAGATATTGCCTCTTTCGCCGACAAGCTACGGTGATTCACCATATCAGTCGTTTTCGGTCAATGCAGGCAACCCGTACTTCATTGATTTTGAGGTGCTTGAGGGTGACGGACTGCTTGAACGCCATGAATACACTGGTATCAAGTGGGAAAACGAGTCCGATAAGGTCGAATACAGCATCATCTATAAGCGATGCTTTGATGTGCTCAGGATAGCGTATTCGCGCTTCAGACCATCAAAATTCCCTGAATACAAGCGTTTCTGCAATGAAAACAGGGGATGGCTCGATGAATATGCACTGTTTATGGCTCTGAAATCGAAAAACGGTGGAAAGGCATGGTATGAATGGGAAAAGGATATTTCCATGCACAGCGGAAAAGCTGTTGCCGCCGCAAAGAAGGAACTGAAAAACGACATCGGCTTCTATAAGTTCATGCAGTTTGAGTTCGTACGCCAGTGGTCTGAGCTGAAAAAATATGCCAACGACTGCGGCATAGAGATAGTAGGAGATATACCGATATATTGCGCTCTTGACAGCGTCGAGGCGTGGGCTCAGCACAGGCTTTTCCAGTTTGACAGCAAACGCCGCCCTGTATGCGTGGCAGGCTGTCCGCCCGATGAGTTCTCGCCGACGGGACAGCTTTGGGGGAATCCGCTCTATAACTGGGATTACCACAGGAAAACAGGATACAAATGGTGGATAGGCAGGATAGAGTCTGCGGCGAAGCTGTATGACATTGTCCGTATCGACCACTTCCGCGGATTTGAAAGCTACTACTCGATTCCGTACGGCAGTGAGGATGCGACCGTAGGCGAGTGGAAAAAAGGTCCCGACAGCGAGCTTTTCCGTCTCGCGGAGGAGAAGCTCGGAAAACTGAACATCATCGCGGAGGACCTCGGCTTCCTTACTCCCGAGGTGCACATAATGCTTGATAAATGCGGATATCCCGGCATGAAGGTATTGCAGTTCGGATTTTCCGACTCTGAAAATCCGTATCTTCCTCATAATTATACTACCACAAACTGCTTCGTATATACAGGCACTCACGATAATGAGACACTGAACGGCTGGGTGGAAAATCTGGATAAGAAGTCGCTGAAATTTGCCAGAAAATACTTGAACGTCCGCAAGAAAAGCGAGATACCAGATGCTGTTATCCGTGCCGCATGGGGGAGCGTTGCGGATGTTGCGTGTGCACAGATACAGGACTTCCTTGACAGCCCCGGCAGTGACCGCATGAACACGCCCTCTACTCTCGGCGGCAACTGGCAGTTCCGCACGAGTGAGAGCGACTTTACGCCTGAGCTTGCCAAGAAAATATACAAGCTCAACAAGCTGTACAACAGATGAAGCTTTTCATTATCGCGCTGACGGTGGCTGTGTTGTTTGCAGGCTGTTAAGCGGATACGCCCTCTCCTGAGCAGCCGACAACGGAAACTGCCACGGAAGCACCTATCCCGCAGACCGTGACCTCGGTGGCTACCGAAGCAGAGGAGCTTGAAACAAATGTGGAAATACCTGAAGAAGAACGTGCGGCTCTGAAAAAGCTTGAGGAGAAATACGGTCAGGAGTTCAGCGTTATTGAACGTTATGTCTGCTGGGAGTCGTGGGGCAAGCCGCTTCCCGAGGTGCTTGATGTGAGCTATACGCTGTGTGACAGCAGCGGCATTGAGTTCAAAGCCTGCGTGAAAGAAAACACTGACATTATCATCTACACATGAGACAAAAGTTTCTGATGATGGATGG
>JAKSQV010000028.1 GCA_024403935.1 Ruminococcus sp.
GCTTCATATAGAAGGACTTTATCTCCTTGGGATAATCTGTTACGAATACAGCCTTCTTGAACACCTTCTCGGAGATGTATCTCTCGTGCTCAGTCTGGAGATCACAGCCCCATTCAACAGGATAAACGAATTTCTCGCCTGACTCCTGAAGGAGCTTGATAGCCTCAGTGTACGTTACTCTGCCGAAATCGTGTGAAATAAGCTCCTCAAGACGTGCTTTAAGACCTTTCTCAAAATGAGCGTCAAAGAACTCGACCTCATCAGGACAAGTCTCAAGCAGTTCACGGATAACGAACTTTATCATATCCTCTGCGATCTCGATAACATCATCAAGCTCTGCAAAAGCTATCTCCGGCTCAATATGCCAGAATTCAGCAAGATGCTTCGGAGTATTTGAGTTCTCCGCACGGAACGAAGGTCCGAATGTGTAAATCTTTCCAAAGGCAGTTGCGCCCATTTCGCCTTCAAGCTGACCTGAAACCGAAAGTCCTGCTTTTCTGCCGAAGAAATCGTTTGCATAATACTCCTCCTCGGACTTGAAATCGTGAGAGAAGCCGTTTGTTGTTACTGTGAACATCTCTCCTGCTCCCTCACAGTCACTGCCTGTGATAAGCGGAGTGTTAACATAAACGTAGTTATTGCTCTGAAAAAACTTGTGCAGTGAAGCAGCAAGTACAGAGCGTACACGCATTACTGCATTGAATGTATTCGTTCTGCCGCGAAGATGCGGGATAGTTCTCAGGAACTCAAGAGTGTGTCCTTTCTTCTGGAGCGGATAGTCTGTAGGAGCATCGCCGAGGATAGTAATATTCTCGGGAACAGTGTTTATCTCAAAAGTATTATTTCTGCCCTCAACTACCTTGCCTACGATCTTTACGGATGTTCCGACACGGGGCTCCTTGAATTCGCCCTCGCCTTTTTCTACAACTACCTGAAGATTCTTGAGTGATGTACCGTCATTCAGCTCGATGAAAGCTACACTTTTGGAGTTGCGTGATGTACGCACCCATCCGCATACAGTGACTTCACTGCCTGTAAATCCCCCGTTAGTAATGATCTCCTTGATGTCTGTGTGTTTCATAGTATTCAATCCTTTCGTATTTTTACGGACGGAAAACAAAAAGCTCCCGCCCTGAAACAGGACGGGAGCATTATACCCGTGGTGCCACCTGAATTTACCGCTTTCATCATATTGAAGCAGCAGCTTCAACAGAAATCTCTCATCATAACAAAAGCAGTCACTCTTGTCCGCTGTAACGTGCGGAAAACGTCTCCCCTACTTGGCGCATGACCTTTGGGTTTGCTGCTCGGAAGTGTTATTCACAACGGCTCTGATACGCGGCTCACACCTTCTCCGCGCTCTCTGGGAACGAAATCCGAAGTTACTTCTCTTCGTCAAAGCATTTTTTCTATTTGATATTCTATCACTAATATCAGTATTTGTCAAGTACTTTTTGAAAACTGCGCTTATCCGAACATAAACGCTGTAAAATTAAGTTCAGAAACATGATACCGGAACAACTGATCTGATGACAGATCCTGCCAACAGCTCACAGCAGCTCTGCTATATCAAGCACAAGGCGTTCTGATTTTTCCCAGCCGAGACACGGATCAGTTATTGATTTTCCATAGATATTCTCACCTATTTTCTGGCATCCGTCCACAATGTAGCTCTCAATCATCAGTCCCTTGACAAGCTTTGCTATCTCACCGCTCAGCCGCATACTGTGAAGTATCTCCTTTGCTATGCGTATCTGCTCGAGGTACTGCTTTCCTGAGTTTGAATGATTTGTATCTACGATCAGAGCAGGATTCTTCAGCTGCTTTTCTGAATATGTTTGCGCAAGGCGGTACAGGTCTTCATAGTGATAATTTGGGAAGGACTGTCCTTTGTCATTGACATATCCGCGAAGGATAGCATGTGCAAAAGGGTTTCCGTCACTTTTGACTTCACAGCCACGATAAATGAAAGCATGACGATGCTGTGCCGCTGTAATCGAATTCATCATGACGGAAATGTCTCCGCCTGTCGGATTCTTCATGCCGACAGGGATAGATACTCCGCTCGATACAAGCCTGTGCTGCTGGTTTTCAACAGAACGTGCTCCGATAGCAATATATGCAAGGAGATCGTCAAGATAGGTGTAGTTCTCGGGGTAGAGCATCTCGTCAGCGGCACTGAAGCCCGTCTCTGTGAGTGCGCGTATATGAAGATTCCTTACAGCAATTATTCCGCTTTTCAGGTCAGGATCGCCCGTAGGGTTAGGCTGGTGGAGCATACCCTTATAGCCGTCCCCTGTTGTACGCGGTTTGCCTGTATATATTCTGGGGATGATTATTATCTTGTCTTTTACTTTTTCCTGAAGTTCGCGAAGCCGTGTAATGTAATCCAGAACAGGATCTTCGCTGTCTGCTGAGCAGGGTCCTATTATGAGAATGAACTTGTCGGAATCTCCGCGGAATATGCTCCTGATCTCCTCATCACGCCTGCTTTTTGATGCTGCAAGCTCCGCTGAAAGAGGATGCTCGGCTTTTATCTCGTCAGGGTGCGGAAGCTCCCGTATTATTTTCATTGACATTTTCTTCCACTCCTTTATATGGCTGTACAAGCCAGTCCGTACCATAGCGCAGTGCAAGCTGATCGCACAGAACAAGAGCAGTTATGCTGTCGGCAACGACTCTTGCCCTGTGTACTATTGCAGGATCATGACGTCCCTGTATTTGCAGCGTTGTATTCTCGCCTGTGTTCATATTGACTGTCTGCTGTTCCTTGTAAATTGACGGAGTAGGCTTTACTGCACATCTGATAACTATCGGCATACCATCGGATATTCCGCCGAGTATACCTCCGCAGTTATTCGTAGCTGTAACAGTATTTCCGTCAACAGAACGAAAAGCATCATTGTTCTGACTTCCGTGCAGCTCTGATGCTCCGAAGCCTGTGCCGAACTCGACACCCTTTACCGCAGGGATACTGAACAGTGCATGAGAGAGCACACCCTCAAGCGTATCGAACCACGGCTCTCCGACTCCTGCCGGGAAACCGTAAACAGCAGTTTCAAGTATGCCGCCCACACTGTCTCCTTCAGCCTTTGCTTCGAGTATGACTGCTGTCATTTTCTCCCTGCAGGCATCATCAAGGACAGCAAACGGAAGTCCCGAAAGCTTGTCGATGTCCTCACTGATATTCATGAACGGTCTGTCCTTCACACCGCCGCATGAACTGATATGTGTGCCAATCTTTATTCCCTTTGCTCTGAGTGCCGAAATTGCAACAGCTCCTGCTGCGACTATACCTGCTGTTATACGTCCTGAAAAATGACCGCCTCCGCGGAAATCCTGAAAGCCATGATACTTCATCTGCGCGGTAAAATCAGCATGGCCCGGACGCGCCTTATATGCAAGCTCACCGTAATCACGGCTTCTTGTGTCCTGATTTTCGATAATAAAGGTTATAGGAGTTCCTGTTGTCTTGCCGTTGAATACTCCGCTGACTATCCTGACGCTGTCAGCTTCCATTCGCGGTGTTGATATGTCTCCGGATGATTTTCTCAGCGACATCTGTGAGGCGATATAATCCTCATCGACAGGAATACCTGCGGCAAGCCCGTCAAGAACTGCACCTATGGCAGTACCGTGGCTCTCTCCGAAAATTGTTAATGAAACACTTGAACCGAATGTGTTCTTCAATGCATTCGCCTCCGAAACTGAATATGATATACAGTTATTCTATCACATTACACTGTTGATGTCAACAGTCATGGAAAGGCTTTCGCTTCTATCATTCCCTTATATCCGTGACATATTCACCGCACAGCTTATCATACAAGAAGCTCCCGAAGAAAAAGCTTCGGGAGCTTAACTGTCATTCAAACATTGGTGTGGAGAGATAACGTTCTCCTGAATCGGGAAGAAGCGCAACTATCGTCCTGCCCTTATTTTCGGGACGTTTTGCAAGCTGAACAGCCGCCCACAGTGCTGCTCCCGATGAGATGCCTACAAGCACGCCCTCACAGCGTACAATCATTCTGCCTGTGCTGTATGCATCCTCGTCTGTGACACGCACGATTTCATCGTATATGTCCGTATTGAGCGTCTCAGGAACAAATCCTCCGCCTATACCCTGTATACCGTGAGCACCTGCCCTGCCCTCAGAAAGCACGGGCGAGCTGTCAGGTTCAACTGCTACAACACTGATACTGCTTTTCATGGACTTGAGGTAAGCACCTGTACCGCTGAGAGTACCGCCTGTTCCGACTCCTGCGACGAAGATATCAACTGTTCCGTCAGTATCATTCCATATCTCAACGCCTGTTGTCCGCTCATGAGCAGCAGGATTAGCGGGATTTGTGAACTGCGAGGGAATAAAGCTGCCCGGCATCTCAGCCGCAAGCTCCTCAGCTTTTTTTATTGCTCCGTCCATGCCCTTTGCACCATCTGTGAGAACAAGCTCGGCTCCGTAAGCCTTCATCAGATTCCTGCGCTCAATGCTCATTGTTTCAGGCATGGTGATAATGACTTTATAGCCGCGCGAAGCCGCTACCGCAGCAAGTCCTATGCCCGTGTTGCCGCTGGTCGGTTCAATGATGACACTGCCTTTTTTCAGTATTCCCTTTTCTTCGGCATCATCTATCATTGCCATTGCAATCCTGTCTTTGGCACTGCCGGCAGGGTTGAAGTATTCAAGCTTTGCAAGAAGCTTCGCTTCAAGTCCGAGTTCCTTCTCTATGTTGCGAAGCTCCAGCAAAGGTGTATTTCCTATGAGTTCGGTTATATTTCCGTAAACTTTCATTTCAGCTCTCCTTTTGACTGTTTGTGCAGATGAGTGGATATGTCATTATTATACTACGTCTGTACCCTGAATATTATTCCGTTATTTTGCCTTCAGACTTCCATTGCTTATATTCGGGACAGACATAACGTCTTCTGCCGACAGTCCTTTTACCGATATTGATCGCGCTGTTCGGACATCTGTTAACACAGGAATAGCAGTTGAGACAATAGCGGTCAAATTGAGGTATGCCATCAGATGAAAGCCTGATGTTATTTACGGGGCACAATGCTTCACAGTTTCCGCAGCTTATACATTCATCACTGACAGTGAATTTGCCGCTGCTTATAAAAAATCTGTTGAATGCACTGTTCAGTGCGCCCGAAGCGATCCCTGCAAAAGGTGTATTATCATACTTATCTATCATTGAGCCCTTCATTATACATTCTGAAAGATTCTTCATCAGCGGCAGTGATGCATTGATCCTTGCCTCTGCTTCCTCAGCCGTCGGCAGCTCGCTTCCGACAATATAGTTATTCGGCATCGGCACACCGCACGCTCCCATATATGCCATGTCCTTGGCATAGGCAAGCTTTTCAAGCACAGACTCAAAATTGCCTGTCTGCGAGTCCATTGTAGCAACGAAATAGATCTGCTCACTGCCTGTGAGCTCCGCAGACGAGACGACCTTTTCTATGAGCTTAGGGAATCTCCATGCGTATATCGGGGCACAGAATACAAACGGCTTTACCGAATTGAACCTCAGCGGACGCTTGTATTTCAGTATCTCTCCGAGGTCAACACATTCATCACAAACGTGGTCGGCTATATATTCCGCAACAAATCTTGTATTTCCCGTACCTGTAAAATATAATATCATTCTTACCGCCTCCATATAAGGATATAGGGCATCTCTAAAAACCCGTTTTGAGTTAGAAAAAGCAGATAGGTACAGTAGATGCAAGAAAAGCCATCGAAGGCGTGCTTTCGCACTACGAGAGGGCTTGACGCAGCAGATGCTGTGCATAGCTGCTTTTTCTCAGAAGGGGTTTTTAGAGGTGCCCTATATATATCATATCACAGGAAAACGAAAAAATCAACCGTCAGATACATTAATCTGATTTTTCTTTCAGTCTCTTTATTTTTTACCGTCCGCAAAGTCTTTGGGCTCTGACTGCGAAGAAATCATCTCGACATCAGATATGAGCCAGTTCCCTTCATCATTTTTCCTTACAGTGAACTCATACATATTCGGGTTAAAATTGAACTCAGCAATACGACTCTGCCAGCCTGCACTTCTGCGGAATACTATCTCGCTCTCGGTCTGTTTCTCTATCTCAGGTTCATCGCTAAATGGTCCCATATAATCATAATCTATGAGAGCATCCCAGCTCACGTTGACATATAAATCTCCCCTGTACTCGATAATATGCGGGTTATTACCGTCAAAGCTTATCGTATCACCGCTTTCAGCAGCGTCATCGACCTTGCCTATCGCAAAGCTGAAAAGGCTGTCATCCTCCATGTAGGAGTACTTCTGTATCTCAGCAACAGAGTGAAGGTTGGAGAAAGCATTGGTATTAAACTCACCGTATTCAGTCATTTTATGGAAGGCATTCTCGCGGTCTCCCTCACTTGCCTGCACAGTAAAGGTAATGCTTTCGCTGTCCTCGGGTGTTTGTCTGACAGCAAGTGAATAGATATATTCTATCAGCTGATAGTATCGTTCTGAGTATTCCATTGCCATTCCGTAGGTATCGACCTGCGGATCAAGCTTTGTTTCTACCACCACAGGCTCTGCTGAATTAATCAGCCATTCTCCCGAATCTTCATTGCGTATTACCTCATACGTATACCTGACTTGAACAGGATATTCGGGATTTTTTCCCTTCCAACCAAGTGTGGCTTCCATACGGAAAGAATCCTCATCAAATTCGCTTAAAGCCATATCCTCGTAATACCAAGTGAACAGCCCCTTGTCTTTTTTTCCGAAATCCTCGTTATAATAAGTGTACAGCATACCGTCTCGTGTGAAAAACATTCCGTTCTCGTCAGAGTTTGTACCTGAATACTGTATACAGTCAAAATCATTGATTCCGCCTATCTCCAGCGGTTCTCTGAAATCAAAGTTATTCCTGTCATCAAGGCATTCGGAGGTCATATATTTTTCTCCGATCTTGTACAGATCTTCCATACAGCTTATGTCGCTGTCGGAATATCTGGCAAGCTCAGTGAGCTGGTCAGAATAAATGCTTTTATATATCTTCAGTATTGTGCCTTGTTCGCTTTCAGGAAACTCCATACGCGTTATGAGGTCGGTATAGCCGTCAAGAAGATATTCTGCGATTTCTCTATAATCATCCTCAGTTTCCGGGACTTCCGTACTGACCTCCGAACCTGTGTCAAAACCGTCTAATGTACCATTTTTGATGTAGTAAGTAAGTCCGCCTGTGCCTGCAAGCAGGACTCCTGCTGCCGCGACCGAGGCGAGTCTGCGCTTCCAGACAGGGCGTGAATAATGCTCTACACCACTGACTGAATCTTCATCTTCCTTGTTATTTTTGTATTGCTCTATATTATACTTTCTTTCGCTCGCCTTGTATATCCTGTCTTTTTCCGCATCCGAGAGCATAGGTAGCTGCTCAGGCATTTCGTTTTCAGGACATCTGAAAAGTTCGTCTATATCCATCTGCTTTTTCATATCTCATCAACTCCTCTTTCCGTAAGCATCTTTTTCAGCTTTTCTCTTGCGCGTATGCTCCGCTTTCTGACAGCCGCTTCTGTCATGCCGAGTAAAGGAGCTAACTGTCGGACAGTTCTGCCGTAGTAATATTGCTGGGTTATGATAGTTGTGTCAGGCTCGCCAAGCTCACTCACGCATCTCAGAAGTATTTGGCTCAGCTCTGAACGTTCGGCATTCTCTGCAATATCATCAGGTGAATGCAGCTCGACTCCTGCATCATCTACCGGAACTGTACGTCCGCTTTTTGATGAAAGCCTTCGGAAGTAATCTGTTGCCCTTCTGCGTGCGATAGTACCTATCAGACCGCGTAAGTCCCCGTCATAACGGGAGTTGCTGCTGCATACACGGTAGAACTCTGCAAAAACATCGCTGACACATTCCTCGATGTCCTCACGTGCCGCGCAGCCTTTCATCTTCAATGCGGCGACTGCGTAAACGTATGCACAGTATTCATCAAACAATGCACGCCTTGCCTTTTCCGCAGATTCAAGCATTAGCTCCCTGAGTTCACTGTCTGTCATATTTCCACCACCTTTCAGGCTTTCAATATTACTACTCGCATAAACCCTGATTTTTGAGACATGAAAAGAAAAATTTACCGAGCTGTATGAACAGCTCGGTAAGCAGTTTATTTCATAAATGATTCGGGAAGCTCTTCTATCTGTCCTGCATCAAGCTTCTGGATAGAAAGTGCATCCTTTCCCGTAATGCCGTCGCCATGATTAAAAACATCTGCATTGGCTGTGCCTTCGGGTTTCAGTTCATATTTGTCCTTGTTTGCGATACTTTGCAGAATAGCGACTGCATCGGCAACGCTGACTTTTTTATCAAGATTTGCATCGCCCCAGAGAACATTTCCGTCAGACGTAGTGGCAGCAGTTGTTGTTGATGCTGTTGTTGTAGTGACAGTTTTCTTCGTTGTTGTGACAGTCGGTCTTGTACCGCCCTCATCAGCCATCGGATATGTCTTGAGGTCGGGAAGTTCATCAAGAGTTATGCAGTAATCGCTGTTGTATATCTCTTTCAGATTTGCAACAGGGTTATTCTGCTCGCTTGTAAGGTAGTTCATATACCACGGGCAGAAATACAGCCATGCAGCACGGTCATTCACCAGATTTTCAAGTGACGGTATCGAATCATTTTCTGTCATAGCCACCATCTTCTGACCGTCAGTACCCTGTACGAGACTGAAAAATGTTGATGCGATAGAGCTCAGATTCGGCTGACCGTCCATTGCATTATACTTATCGTAGCCGACAATATCAACAACATCATCTCCCGGATACCAATCGGCTGCTACGGGTGATGTTGAGCCAGTCCACTCCCAGATAAGGTTGTCAAGCTCGTACTCGTTAGTCAGTTTGTCATACAGGAGACGATAAAGCTCCTTGCACGGCTCAGGTCCCTCAGCGCCCCACCAGAACCAGCCTCCCTCTGCTTCATGGAGAGGTCTGAAGAGTATCGGAACATCTGCTTCCTTCAGCTTAGTCAGTTCACCTGCGAGCAGGTCTATATCTGCAAGGAGCTTCTCGTGCTCCCATGTTCCCTCCTCAAGAGCCTTCGATACGCTGAAAGTCGTAAACGGCTTATTGCCTGAGGATTCAACGTAGAAAGCTATTCCGCCGTCAGTACACTTTTCATCTGAAGGAACATTCCAGTGCCATGTAACAGTTGCTATGCCGTGGTATTTGTTTACCCACTCGATACATCTCTCAGGAGCATGGTCGCGCCAGTCCATTGACGTATTGTATGCAAGGAAATCAATACCTCGTATTGCAGGCTGCTTTCCCGTCTGTTCCTTGATATATTCAAACTCAGCCTCGTTGTCCTTGATGAAAACATCAGGGCTGTTCCAGCTGTTGTAATTGTGGTCGCCGCAGTATTCCTGCTGCCCTGCAATGATATGCTCTCCGTACTGATCGAGAAGGAAGCTGTAAAGTCTTTTTGCTGAATCTGATGCATTGGGATTGCTGAGCTGCTTTGTCGGTGAAAGATTTGCTATCTTCTCATCGGCAGGCTTGAGTGTGAGATAATCAAAGAAGGTATATCCCCAGTATGCTTTGAGTTCTATCAGATTGCTTCCCTTCTTCAGATTGACAAGGCCGCCTGATGTCTCCTTGAAGGTCATAGTATAGGGAAATGTCACTTCTCCCTGATTAGAGCCGTTAACATTGAGATACTGTACCTTTTTCCTCGGATCACCCGGTTCGCAGTACGAAATACTCATCTCGTACAATCCTGCTTCGGGAACGTCTACTTCTATCTGCAGCGATGTGCCCTTCTGGTCGAGATAGGCAAAACCCTTTCCCGAGAATCCGCTGAGATCAAGACCTTCGGGGAAATCGTTCATATCAACGCCCTTTGTCCCCTCTGTGTAGAGCTTTGCTCCCTCAGCCTTTGCATCCTCAAATTCATATTTCATGACATCCTCCGCTATAACATTGAATGAGTTCACAGGTACAAAAGAGCTTACGGAAAGAGTAACTGCTGCTGTAAGTACAGCAGATAGTTTTTTCTTGGATAAAAATCTGCTCATAACAACTACCTCCTGAAATCGGAACATTTTCTAATATTAAGTTTAGCATAGCATATCTATGAAGTCAAGTAGAATGAGTTGAAAAGTGAATTGAGAAAATCAAGTTGAAGTTTATCCTGAAGAAAAACAGAAACCGCCTTTTGATAAAGGCGGTCATAAGTTGATATATTCAGATCTTTGTTATATCTACAAGCTCAACATCGTTGATAGTTCTGCCTGCCGCAAGAACTTTAGCAAGTGATTTTGCAGTGTCAATAGCTGTGAGACTGCATATCGAGCGTTCAATGGATTTGCGGCGCATTTTTACGCTGTCGCGCTCAGGCTGCCTTCCCTTTGCAGATGTTGATATGACATAGTGTATCTTTCCGCTCTCAAGCAGAGTTACAACATTCGGCTCGCCGTCGCTTATCTTTCTCACAAGATTTGAAGCGATCATATTTCGGGTAAGCACACTCTGAGTTCCCGATGTTGCGTAAATCTCAAAGCCCATCTGCTCAAACCTGTCAGCTATCGGCAGTATTTCGCGTTTGTCGGAGTCGCGGACTGATATGAGGACTCCGCCCTCACGTTTCAGGTCAAAGCCTGCCGCTACAAGTCCCTTTAGCAGCGCATCCTCAAGATTTCTGCCGATTCCGAGACATTCACCTGTTGACTTCATCTCAGGTCCGAGCATCGTATCAACATCAGTCAGCTTCTCAAAGCTGAAAACAGGCACTTTTACAGCAACGTAATCACCTGCGGGATAGAGTCCGCTCTCATAGCCCATATCTTTCAGCTTTGCCCCGAACATTATTTTTGTCGCTATGTCTACCATGGGGATACCCGTGACCTTGCTGATATACGGCACTGTTCTTGATGAACGCGGATTCACTTCGATAACGAATACTTCATGATTGTATACAACATACTGGATATTGACCAGTCCGATGACATTGAGCTCCTTTGCAAGCTTTCGTGTATACTCGACGATTATGCGCTTGATACGGTCGGAAAGATGCTGAGAAGGATATATCGAGATAGAGTCTCCCGAATGTACACCTGCACGTTCAATGTGCTCCATAATGCCGGGGATAAGGAAGTCTTCACCGTCACATATCGCATCAACTTCAACCTCGGTGCCCATCATATATTTGTCGATGAGCACGGGATTTTCTATATTATGGCTCATGATAATGCCCATGTACTCGATGACATCTTCCTTTGAATGTGCAATTATCATATTCTGTCCGCCGAGTACATAGGACGGGCGGAGAAGTACAGGATATCCGAGTTCCTCGGCAGCAGCCACAGCCTCCCCGGTATTCATTACAGTATGGCCTTCCGGACGCGGTATTCCGCATCTTTCAAGCACCTCATCAAAACGTTCCCTGTCCTCAGCTGCATCTATCATATCGGCAGATGTTCCGAGTATGCGGACACCCATATCCGAGAGGTGGCGTGTGAGCTTTATAGCTGTCTGTCCCCCGAACTGCACAACCACACCGTAAGGCTGTTCGGTCTCGATTATCGCCTCCACATCCTCATTGGTAAGCGGATCGAAATAGAGACGGTCACCTGTATCAAAATCAGTGGATACAGTTTCGGGATTGTTATTGCATATCACTGCTTCGTAGCCGAGCTCTTTCAGTGTCCATACGCAGTGGACCGAGCAGTAGTCGAACTCGATACCCTGACCGATACGTATCGGTCCTGAGCCGAATACAATGATCTTCTTTTTTCCTGTATCGGTACGCTCAATAAACTGCTTCGCCTCGTTCTCCTCATCAAATGTGGAGTAGAAATACGGAGTTTCCGCCTTGAATTCTCCGGCACAGGTGTCAACCATCTTGAAAACGGCTCTGCGCCGCTTCGGACACTTTTGTCCCGAAAGACGCTCGATAGTGCTGTCAAGATAGCCGTACTGCTTTGCTGTATCGTACTTATCCTCAGTAAGTTCTCCTTCAGCGAGCCATTTCTCAAGCTCGACAAGATTAAGTAGCTTATAGAGGAACCAGTTGTCTATCATGGTGATAGCATGTATCTCCTCAGGCGTGATACCGCGCTTCAAAGCTTCAAACACACAGAAGGAACGCTCATCATCAACGCAGTGGAGCTTTTCCCTTATCTCATTGTCTGAAAGCTTTGTAAACTTCTTCATTGTCATCGTATCAAGTCCAAGCTCGATCGAGCGTACAGCCTTCATCATTGCCTGCTCAAAGCTCGTTCCGATAGCCATTACCTCACCCGTAGCCTTCATCTGGGTACCGAGTGTACGCTTTGCATAGACAAATTTGTCAAAAGCCCATTTGGGAAACTTTATCACAACATAGTCAAGGGCAGGTTCAAAGCAGGCATAGGTCTTTCCTGTGACCTGATTCACTATCTCGTCAAGCGTGTATCCTATTGCTATCTTCGCAGCAGTCTTTGCTATCGGGTAACCCGTAGCCTTGGATGCGAGTGCTGATGAACGTGATACACGCGGATTAACCTCAATTACTGCATATTCAAAGCTGGTCGGATGAAGTGCGAACTGGCAGTTGCAGCCGCCCTCGACCTTCAGCTCCTTGATAATGTTTATCGCAGCAGTACGGAGCATCTGGTACTCCCTGTCGCTGAGTGTGACAGCAGGAGCGATGACTATGCTGTCTCCCGTATGAACACCCACGGGATCAAAGTTCTCCATTGAGCAGACAGTTATAACGTTTCCCTTTGCATCGCGTATTACCTCGAACTCTATCTCCTTCCAGCCGCTTATGCACTTCTCAACAAGTATCTGTGTTATCGGTGAAAGGCGCAGACCATTCGTGGCTATTTCGCGGAGCTCGTCCACATTCTGTGCAATTCCGCCGCCCGTACCTCCGAGAGTGAACGCAGGGCGCACGATCACAGGATAGTCTATCACCTCGGCAAATTCAAGAGCATCCTCAACAGTCTCTACGACCTTTGAGGGAATACACGGTTCGCCGATCTTTTCCATTGTGTCCTTGAATGCCTGCCTGTCCTCTGCTTTGTGTATGGTTTTGGGATCGGCACCGAGAAGCTTAACGTTATGTGATTCGAGAAAGCCTTCCTCAGCAAGCTGCATAGACAGTGTAAGACCTGTCTGACCTCCGAGAGTAGAAAGCAGACTGTCAGGCTTTTCAGTTTCGATTATCCGCTTCACAACGTCAAGGGTAAGCGGCTCGATATAGACCTTGTCAGCCATTGCTTTGTCGGTCATGATAGTAGCAGGATTGGAGTTTACAAGGATAACTTCAAGTCCCTCCTGCCTGAGTGCGCGGCAAGCCTGTGTGCCTGCGTAGTCGAACTCGGCAGCTTGTCCTATAACGATAGGTCCTGAACCTATTACAAGCACCTTATGAATATCACTTCTGAGCGGCATTTCACTTTCCCTCCTTCATGGCCGAAACAAATTCATCGAACAGATATGCAGTATCAAGCGGACCGCCGTGGGCTTCGGGATGAAACTGTACTGTTCTCGCATTCACGGAGAAATAGTGTATGCCCTCACAGGTCTTGTCATTTGCATTTATATGTGAGACTCTGCCTATCGACGGGTCAATGCTGCCGCCGATGACTGCATAGCCGTGATTCTGACTTGTAACGTATGTCAGTCCGCTCTCAAGGTCGATTACAGGCTGATTTGCTCCGCGGTGACCGTATTTGAGCTTTTCTGTCCTGCCTCCGTTGGCAAGTGCCATAAGCTGATGTCCGAGACATATTCCGAATATTGGTATCCCGAGCTTCTGGATCTCACGGATATTCGCGATTATATCAACATTCTCCGCTGGATCTCCGGGTCCGTTCGAGAACATAAGACCAGCGGGAGCAAGCTCTCTGACCTGCGCCGCCGTTGTATATGCGGCTACAACTATGACCTCACAGCCGCGCTTGATAAGCTCGCGGCGGATATTTCTCTTGTAGCCGAAATCAAAGAGAACAACACGATACTTCTTCTCCTCAGGCTCGTATGTCACAGTTTCATTGCCTGTAACGCTTTTTACTGCATCATGCACTGAGAATTCCCTTATCTGTCTGAGAAGCTCTTCATTCTTTCCGCTGATATTATCAGTAGTGATAATGCCGTTCATAACGCCTGCTTCACGGATAACACGGGTAAGCCTGCGGGTATCAATACCACAGATACCTATAATATTATGCGCCTTAAGAAAATCGTTTATGTTACCCTCACTTCGGAAATTTGAAGGTGAACTGCACCACTCACGGACAATATAGCCGCTGACATAAGCCCCCGCGGATTCGCTGTCCTCGGAGTTCACGCCGTAATTTCCTATAAGCGGAAATGTCTGTGTAACGATCTGTCCGTAATAGCTCGGATCAGTGAGTGTTTCCTGATAACCTGTCAGACCGGTGGTGAATACGACCTCTCCGATGACAGTCCCCTTTGCGCCGAAGCTGCTGCCCTCAAAAACCTGACCGTCTGCAAGCATGAGCCAGGCTTTTTCTCTCGTGCTGAATATAGACATTTCTGAATATCCTCCTTGTCGGAATAATAGAGGTGTTACTAATCAGCAGACGAGCCCCACATCATTGTGAGGCTGTCCGAACTTGTTATTTAAGGTTGATATAGCTGCATATATCATCTCTCATACGGATGACCTCACGGCGTGCAGCCTTGGCGAAATCGCGCTCATCGCTGTTTTCCTTCTTATATGCACACATTACAGCGCGTGATGAATTGACTATCGCTCCGAGTCCGTTCTCATCAAAACCGCCCTTCAGACCTTCTGCTCCGCCGCCCTGTGCGCCATAGCCCGGAACAAGGAACATTGTATGCGGAAGTCTCTTTCTGAGCTCTGTGAGCATTTCGGGATATGTTGCACCTACAACAGCTCCGACATCGGAATATCCGAATTTGCCGATCGCATCGCTGCCCCACTTCTCGCACATATCGCCCATTGCCTCATATATTGTTCTGCCGTCAGCAAGCTTCATGTCCTGAAGCTCTCCGCTTGACGGATTGGAGGTCTTTACAAGTACAAATATGCCCTTATCGCGCTCTCTGCAAACATTGAGCAGAGGGTTGATACCGTCACTTCCGAGGTAACCGTTGACAGTAAGTGCATCAGCACCGAAAGCCTCAAGCTCGTTCTCTCCGACTGATGTAACACCAAGATGAGCATTTGTATAGGCTTCCATTGTTGCGCCGATGTCATTGCGCTTTCCGTCTGTCATAACAAACATTCCGTTGAGCTTTGCATAGCGGATAGTTTTCTCAAGAGTTCTGATACCGTAGTGTCCGTACATCTCGTAGTATGCAGCCTGTGGCTTGATTGCAGGGACGATGTCATGTATCTCGTCGATTATTGCCTGATTGAAATCATATATTGCCTTTGCAGCAGCTTTCAGAGTCCAGCCGTCCTTATCAAGATAACGCTTCTGTATGAATTCGGGAACATATTCAAGCTTTGGATCGAGACCTACCACAGTAGGGTTTTTCAGTTCGATGATCCTTTCGATCAGTCTGTCAAATGACATATCAATTACCTCCGTTATATATTTCGGACTGTAAGTCCGTATTTATCTTGCATCATAGCGTATTACGCCCTTTGATATGGTAACAAGCGGCTTGCCCGTCAGGGTCATGCCCTTGAATACTGTGTTGTGAGACTTTGAATGAAGCTTTTCAGGCTCAACGGTCCATGTTCTGTTTATGTCGGCAATCACGAGGTCTGCTGTCTTGCCGACCTGTATTGCAGGAAGCTCCAGCCCGAGGATACGTCTCGGGTTCACACACATAAGCTCGACTATCCTGTTGAGGCTTATCTCGCCTGTATGGTACAGGGCTGTAAGAGATGCCGCAAGAGAAGTCTCAAGTCCTACAACTCCGTTAGGTGCTTTTTCAAAATCAGCTTTTTCTTCGGCTGTATGCGGAGCGTGATCGGTAATTATGCAGTCGATAGTTCCGTCCTTTATTGCCGCGATTATCGCTCTGACATCCTCCTGAGTACGCAGAGGCGGATTCATCCGGTAATCAGCATCACGCTTTTCAAGCAGCTTGTCAGTAAGCATGAAGTAGTGCGGACCGGTTTCGCAGGTGACCTTTATTCCGCGTGACTTTGCAAATCTGATGATAGCAGCACTTCCCTCTGTCGAAACATGACATATATGTATCCGTGCATTAGCAGATGTGGCCAGTATGAGCTCACGCGCTGTTATATAGTCCTCAGATGCTCTGTCCATTCTTCTGACTTCGAGCTTTTCGGACACATCACCCTTGTTCATGATGCCGCCGTTTATGATGTCGAGGTCCTCGCAGTGCGAAGCAACGAGAAGTCCGTTTGTTTTTGAAAGTTCAAGGGCTTCACGCATCTGCTCGGCATTCTTTACAGGTCTGCCGTCATCTGAAATGCATATACAGCCTGCCGCTTTCAGTGCCTCATAATCGCAGAGTCCCTCTCCGTTCATCTTGCCCGTGATACAGCCGACAGGGTAAACATCAACACCTGTATCCGCTGCTTTTTCAATAATTCCGCGTACAGTTTCAGGGTTATCACAGGGCGGATTCGTATTCGGCATTGCGAGCAAGCCTGTTACTCCTCCCGCAAGAGCCGCTGAACAGCCTGTAAGGACGTCCTCCTTGTGGGTAAATCCGGGATCGCGCAAATGAACGTGCATATCGAACAGCGACGGCATAAGCACAAGATCTGTACCGTCGATTATGTCCTCACCCCGGGAGTGGATATTCTTTCCGACCTCAGCGATCTTACCGTCCTGAATAAGCACATCCGTAATAAGATCATTTTTTGCGTCAACTGCCCGAATGTTCTTTATAAGTAGTGATGACATCATTTCCTCCTTTTCAGCCTTCATCGTATATTGCTACGGAATCGCAGCCGTCAAGCTCAGTTACACGCACCCTGACTTTTTCGGTGTGTGATGTTGGAAGATTCTTTCCGACATAGTCGGGACGTATCGGAAGCTCGCGGTGTCCTCTGTCGATAAGTACAGCAAGCTGTATGGAACATGGCCTTCCGCGTTTTATGACAGCATCTATCGCCGCTCTGACACTTCTTCCCGTAAACAGAACATCATCTACCAGAATGACATTCTTATCTGTAACGGGAAACGGTATATCAGTCTCCTCAGCGGCAACTGCTCCCGTAATATCATCCCTGTACGGAGTGATATCAAGCGTACCGAACGGCACTTCTGCTCCTTCCAGCTCACCGAGCTTCGCGGCAATACGTCTGCCCAGTGGAGCTCCGCGTGACAATATCCCGATAATGCAGAGATTCTCAGTACCCTTGTTGCGTTCGATTATCTCATACGAGATACGCGCAACAGCACGTCCGAATGCCGCATCATCCATGATGATGTGTTCTTTTTCCACAAACCTTCTCCTTCCATGAAAAAACCCGTCTGAACTGGCAGACGGGCATACTTACAGATATAGCTATGATATAGTTATAGTATTAAGCAACACGCCTTGTCAACCTCTCAGGATCGAATTAAAGGACATCAGATATTCATCTTTTTCAATTATACCACATCTCATCTTTCTTGTAAAGTGGTAAATGAAAAGTTTATATATTCGTAATATTATCACTTTGCTGACTTCTTTGCCTTTTTCTTCTTTTTCTTCTTGGCAGATTTATTTCCCATGAAGATCTTTGCAGCGATGCCCACTGCTCCGAGAAGAAGCTGAAGTCCTAATGTTACAAGTGCAGTCTTATCGTCAACATTTTTTGAAGGAGTATCATGCTGGTCGGAAAGTCTGCCGTATCCCGCAGCCCTTTCGTTCCCGAATCCGAATGAGACTTTTTTGAAGTCCTTCTGGTATTTCATACATTACTCCTCCCTGTCAGGCTCAGCAATAAGGAATTTTATCTTCTTTCCCTCGGCTGTGAACATATTCTCATGTTCCGTCACAAAATTCTCTATGCCTTCTTCGCTGTGCAGGTCCCTCGTGCTGAAAACAATACGGTATCCTGCTTCGGCAAAGTATTCAAACGATTCATCGAAAAGCTCGTCATCATCTGTCTTGAACCAAAGCTGTCCCTTCAGGAACTTCTTATAGTTCAGGAGCTGACGGGTATGCGTGAGACGGCGTTTCTTATGCTTCTTCTTTGGCCACGGATTGCAGAAATTAATGTATATTCTGTCTGCACGGTCGTTCTCATCCCATGCAAGCTCAAGGCGTTCGATATTCTGTATCGCTATCCTGACATTGTCCTCAGCAATTCCTTTTTCGATGTATGCTGCTTCAAGCTTGCGCTTTGCAAGGACAAGCATCTCGTTCTTTATGTCCATTGCAACAAAGTTTACTTCAGGGTGAGCAGGTGCCGCCTGTGAAATAAAACCGCCCTTGCCGCAGCCGAGTTCAACATACAACGGACGTTCAGGGTGAGCAAAAAGAAAAGTCCATTTTCCTTTCTGCTGTGTTGGTTCCTGTATGTAAAACGGACAAGCCTCAAGCTCCGGCTTTGCCCAGGGTTTATGACGAATTCGCATATTTACCTCCGATGTATGATATATCTTCTCAGAAGGAACTTATTAAAAAGACGCTAAGGAAATAATAATCCATCTATAAACAGATGTATTTCCACTGATAGATTGCAGATTAAAATTGTTTTCAGTATTACCTTATAATATTATCATATAAGCCATATAAAGTCAAGCATTTTCTAATAAAGAGCATGGTGCTTCTAATATGAAAAAACGGGAGCATTTCTTATTATAACTCATATTATTCTTACTTCACGGACAAAAAGTACTGTGTTGAGGACAAATAACAGAAAAAGCAAGATGCAGATCAGACTGCACCTTGCTTTATACCTCGTGATAAATTCCAACTATTCTGTTTCCCGTACACCTTATCCGTAAGGTCCAGTCCTATCATCCATTCTGTCACCTCTTACAGCTTCTTCAGGGGAATACAGATATAGCTGACCGTATCAGCAGGATTTTCCTCTGGCGGCAGGTAATACTCCAACGAATAATTGCCTGCCAAAGTATAACCTTTGAGCGCCGGCAGCCATTCCGACCATATCTGTGTATTTACCTTCTGCATACTGTCCGGCAGAGCTCCTCTACAGGGGAACAGTGCCCAAAGTCCGCCGGGCATCTGAAATGTTTCACAGTCTGACGGAATATCCTGCCAAGGCAGGTAC
>JAKSQV010000029.1 GCA_024403935.1 Ruminococcus sp.
TTGCATCATAGATGATCTTCGCGGTATTAACCTCCTGATAAACTGCATCAAGAGCTATTACCGTTTTGGTCTTTCCGTCCCTGGCCACCTCTGTACGAGCAAACGCAGAGGTGAACTCAAAGTCCTGACCGGGATAGTAGACATTGCCGCTGTTGTCACCGCGGACTCTCCAACCGATGAAGTTCTTGTTCGTCGGCGGCTCTGCGGTACGGGTTACAACGATCTTTGCCTTGTCAACGTAGTCAGAAGTATCGAGGTCTTCAAATACATCCTCATTTGTATCATTGCCGTCAAGTTTTCCTTCTCCGGCTTCGTAGCGTACATAGTATGTAGTAAGGTCCTTCCAGTGAAGTACGAGCTTGGTATCGTGCATAACGGGCTCGCCGAATTTGTAGATCTCCTCGGTGCCGTCTTCTTTTACCTCATACCACTGGGCATAACGATAGTTGTTCGGCTCGTACTTGTAGCTGACAGAAAGATCGGCACCGTTGCCGATATCCGTTGTATAGTAAGCATCGCCTTTTGTCTCGTCATGCTCTGTCGGGTATCCGCCGTAATAGTAATAGTAATTGCCTTCCTGTGAAGCAACATAATCACGTCTTGTAGTGCTGTATTCAACGATAGGATCGCCGCCGTGCTCGACCTCATACCATGTGCGCTGTGAGGGGAGCAGAGTACCGCCGTTCGGATCAAGCTCAACAAGATATGTAACTTTCTCCCAGCCTGCGTAAACCGAGAAGGTCTGCGACGGCATAATCATATCTGTAAAATCAACAGGTGTTGTACAGTCTCTGTCATAATACCAGCCTGAGAATTCCATTCCCTCAGGAGCCTGAAGTGAATCAGCATCAATGGTCGAACCTGCATCAGTAAGCGGCTCTTCAAACAAATAGGTCTCTTTTCCTAATGGAGTATTATCCAATGAATCAATAAAGTTTATATCATAGCTGTTTCTTTCGTGATATACATGGAAATCACCAGTGATCACGTGAGTATCGTTCGGAACAGCCGCTACCGACCAGTTTCCGGTAAAAGAAGCATTAGGATTATATCCGATCAAAGTGAATGCTGGTGCAAATGTAGGAGAAAAATAAAATGTTGACTCGTTATTTGATTTTATTGCATTCGCTGTAACGCAGTATTGAGCCTCATTTGAATAAGTTCCATCTAATTTTTGAAGGTGGTGATAGATAATAGCATTTGTACTTGTACCTGCGGATTGAAAATGTATCGTGTATGTATGGTTCTTATCGTCATAAGTAGCATTCGGAACATCATTAAAGTACGGCAGCAATGTGATATAAGTAGAATTATCTGTATACTTATATATTCCGTGATTGGTACCGCCTGACGGCCAGACATAGCCGTACATTGTGAGTGACTGGGCATACAGACCTGTCAGAGTCGGGGTACTATCGCCTGTATATTTGCTATCCCATGTATACACAAACTTGTCGCGGTCATAGTAAATATTCAGAACTGTAGAGCCGTCGCCTGCAACCGTTGCGCTTTTGTTTGACTTTGTCTCATTCCAGTAAAAGCCTGTAAAGTCATTTTTTGCTTCTGTTGAAGTCTGGTGTTTATAGCTTGTATATTCAGAAGGCACAGTGACTGTATTGCCTGTTTTGGCATTGATCTGGACACTCTTTACAAAGTCGTAAGTCTTTTCTGTTGCATCATATCTGTCATTCAAGCTCTGCTTCCAGATAACTACTGAATACGTTGTTGTAGCAGGTGTCCAATGTGCATAAAGGTCAGTATCATTGAGAACGGACAGACTGCCATCCTTATATTGCAGGTCTGTAGTATTAAGGTTTGTGATAACTTTACCGCTGCCGTCAGTTACACGGGTGCCGCCTGTTTCTGCGGTATACCAGCCGTCAAAAGTATAACCCTTGCGTGTCGGTACGCTGAGTGTTGTTACAGCAGCATCGCCTGTACCTCTGTTCAGGTAATAATACTGCGGCGGAATATAGTTGCCGCCCTCGCCCGTATTGAATGTCAGCCAGCGTATGCCTGAGAATATAGGATAGAGGTCGGTGCGCTCCTTGATTGAGATAGTATCCTCCACAAGTGTAAAGCTTGCAGTAGTATCTCCCGCATTCCGTATGGGTGTTTTCGACCAGCCGCGGAATATCATGTGCGGAGCCGAATGCTGTGAACTGCTGTCTGAGCCGCTGTCATAGGTTACAGTGAGGCCATCCGTCTTTATGCTTGCAAAGCCGTTTTTCATTGTACCTCTGCGTGTAGCCAGAACAGGCCATGTGCCCTTGGTCGGGTCAGTCTCATCAGGCTTGTACTGCTCGTGGAAAATAGCGTATGCGAAGTCGGCAAACACAGCATACAGCTTGACTTCTCCGCTGCTGCTTATGCTGACGGGCTTGCTGAAATCAAACGATGTATCAGCTGTCGGTCCGTTATCATTGCCCACAAACCAGCCCATAAATGTGGAGTTTTCACCTGAAACAGACGGAAGCTGCGGAACTGTCAGCTTTTCGCCGTTTTTCAGTATCTGCTGGTATGTCTGATAGCCCGTATCGAGCGGGAAGTAGTACTTGTCATATCCGCCTGTGCTGTTCGGATAATAGAAGCTGTATGTGCAGAGCGGCGGATCATCGTCCGTTACCACATAGACTGAAAAGCCGTATGCGTCAAATGAAATAGTATCGCCGCTGAGTGTAAAATTCTTGATCTCCTCGCGCTTTCCGCTGTCAAGGACGTGCCAGAGCCGAAGCGTATGATCGGCGGCAGAAGCTGACTCAATAAGCGTATCGGAAATCTCAACCCTGATAGGATGATTCTTTTCAGGCTGATATTCCTTTTTTCCGCTTGTAATGGTAATATCGTAAGAGCAGAGTGCCGTTTCCTCAGAATCGGCAGGCTCCGCCGTAACAGACGCATTGACAGGCATATAACCGTCAAGCACTACCTTTTCTGAGCCGTCATCATTGACGAACGCATCTATCTGCTGATATTCGAGCTCTTCGCCGTTTGAAGAAGCAAAGGCATCAAGCGGAAATGCGTAGCATAAGCAAAGTACAGACATAATGGTACAGAATAGTCTTGAGAATACTTTGCTTCTTCCCTTTCCTTTCATTTATTTCACCTCTGGATTACAACTGATATACATTCCTTCCGCACTTTAATGTGCGGATCTATCTGAATGCTTCCGTTTGTTCACGTCAGCACTGATTACACTATATTATTTCTTGATACGTGTATTCATATTAATCATACTACTGACGGCGGTTATTGTCAACGTTTTTCACTATCTCGCATTAATTTTTCTGCATATTATATAAATATGATACTCATTTTTTGTCAATCCGCCGATACAAAACCATTTTTCTGCCGTATATAGACAAAAAATCCTGTACGGAATTTATCCGCACAGGATGATTGAAGCCAAAATATACTGCCTGTCAAAAATATCAGTTGCTGCTTGCCGCCATCAGTCCGAAGAAAAACAGTCCGAAAATGATCAGCGCGATTATTCCGGCTATAACTGTTAATATAAGCCCTGCCTTTGCGTAATTCTTTGCAGATTCATCCTGGGGAACAAGTGCCATGATGATGAGTCCGATGACCGGTAAAAATGAAATAAGCAGAAGCCAGCCGATCCAACCCATGATGCTCGTTGTGTGTGCCGGTGAAGGAGCAACCGTAACGTTCGTATAGACCGGTGCAGTCGGAACAGGTGTGGGACCAGCCTGAGCCGGAGCTCCGCAGGAAGGACAGAAATTGCCTGAGTATTCAGTTTTGCACTTGTAACATACAGCCATAATATTTATACCTCCGAATAATTAGTCAACGTCGGACTATGCCGAATCTGTCATATTATATCATATAATTTGTTTTTTTGCAATACCTTATGATATATTTTTTTCCTTTGTAGTCTCAACTGTGCAAAATAATACACATTTTCAGTTCATTATCCCATTGTATTATGACATTATGTATGCTACAATAATTGTGTATGTTACTGCCTGATGGTGCTGTTTCAGGCAGAAAGGAGCGAAAAATGAAACTGAAAAGACTTCTGGCCCTCGCTCTTGCAGGCTGTCTTGTATGCGGCACATCAGCTCTCGGCAGAGCTCCGGTACGCATTGCAGACGCAGCAGGCTCAAGGGTATCAGTACATGATCCGTCCATCGTCAAAAACGGCAGCAGCTACTACGTTTTCGGCTCGCACATCGAAGCTGCCAGATCATCAGACCTCCAGAACTGGAAAACATTCGCTAACGGCTATGCACGCACCAACAACGTGGAATTCGGCAACCTCTCGCAGAATCTTGCCAAAGCATTCGCGTGGGCAGGTGAGGACCTTGAGGACTGTAAGGGCGGCTTTGCCGTATGGGCTCCAGATGTTGTGTGGAATCCCGAATATGTCAATAAAGACGGCAGCAAAGGCGCATTCCTTATGTACTTCTGCACCTCATCAACGTATATGCGCTCGGTCATTGCATTTGCTGCGGCAAAGAACATCGAAGGACCTTACACCTTTGTGGATACCCTCATATACTCAGGCTTCACGAACAACGACAGCTATGCCACGAGCAATACCAAGCGCGTCAACCGCAAGTACACCTCCACCAACATTGACGAGCTTATCTCGCAGGGACAGGTAACGTTCAACAACAGCTGGTTCAATAAGGACAACTTCAATAACCAGCTCTTCCCAAATGCCATCGATCCCACCATATACACCGACACAGACGGCAGGATGTATATGTGCTACGGCTCGTGGTCGGGCGGTATATTCACCCTCGAGATCGACCCGAAAACAGGCTATGCAAAGCATCCGAAAACAGGTACCACCTCCGACGGCCGCATGGTAGACAGCTATTTCGGCACCAAGATCTCGGGCGGCTACGGCAAATCAGGTGAGGGACCGTTCATCGAATACAACGCCGATACAGGCTTCTACTACCTGTGGGTGACCTACGGTGGTCTTACCTCCACAGGCGGCTATAATATGCGCGTTTTCCGCTCAAAAAGCCCGCTCGGTCCGTTCACCGATCCCGCCGGCAGACAGGCTGTGCTCCCGACCAACCCCAACCTCGACAGCGTCGGACTCAAGGTCATGGGCAACTATAAGTTCAGCTCGATAAGCAAGGCTTATATGGCAGGCGGTCACAACTCCGTACTGAGAGATGATGACGGAAAATGGTATCTCATATATCATACCCGCTTCGATGACGGTGCGGAATTCCATGAAGTGCGCGTTCACCAGATGTATTTCAATTCAGACGGCTGGCCTGTTGTTGCGCCGTTTGAGTACAGCGGAGATGCTGTTTCCGACGGCGGCTACAATGATGCGGATATAGTCGGCGATTATGAGTTCATCAATCACGGCACATCCACAGACGGCAAAATAATCGGCTATCAGAGCATCAGGCTCAACTCCGACGGCTCTGTTTCAGGAGCTGTATCAGGTAAATGGGAACAGGATGCAGGTACAAATGCAGCCATGCTCACCATCGGCGGACAGGTCTACAAAGGATGCTTCCTTGCAGCAAAGAACGAGGCAGGCAAAAAGGTCATGTCCTTCACGGCTGTGGGCAACAACAATCAGACGATATGGGGCGCTCAGAACAAGGAGTTCACAGGTGCAGGCCGTTCAGGCGGAGCGGCAGACTACACCGACCATAATTCACAGCTTATCATCGAAAAAGATACCCTCGGGGAGCCGAGTGCGGCGTTCAGACTCAGCGGCACTGACCTCCTCAGCGGCGTTCCTTACTATATCACCAACGTAAACAGCAATCTCGCCATTGACCTGCCGAACGGAAAGCTCGACGAACACACCAATATCCAGCAGTGGGATCCCAACAAGCTGTGGGCTCAGCAGTGGAGGATAGTAGCCGTTGACGATGATTGGTGCAGGATAGTATCAATGGGAAACGAGAATATGTGCATAGCAGTTGCATCTGCTACTGCGGCAGATGGCACAAATGTCGAATTACAGACCTACACAGGTGCTGACAACCAGCTCTTCAAGATAGTCAGAAGCGGAACAAGTTACGGTATCGTTTCTAAATGCTCAAACGGGGCAGGTGCTCTCGATGTATATGAGTGGTCAAAGGAAAACGGCGGCAATATCAACCAGTACGCCTACCATGAATATGAGTGCCAGCTCTGGAACATCACTCCCGTACATCCGGAGGTAACTGCCGGAGTTCACTACGCACTGAAAAATCCCGAAAGCGGTATGTATGTAAGCCTCGGCAGAAATTCTGCACTGTCTATGGACAATTCTCCGTATGACTGGCTGTTCTGCGCTCAGGAAGACGGTTACTCCATCGGGCGGGAATACGGCAATGTCGCTCCTGTCAACCCTTTGCTCGTCGGAGTAGAAAGCAACAGCTCTGAAAACGGAGCGATTGCCGCATACATGAGTATGCCCACAAGTGAAAATGCAAAGATGAAGCTCATCTGCAACAAGGACGGCACATACTCGATACTCACCCCTGCTTCGCAGTATAAATCGGCACTTTCCGTTGTGAACGGTGCAGGCGGATATTCAGTCCAACAGTGGGAATTCAAGGGCGGCGAGGATCAGAAGTTCGTACTTGAGCCTGTAATTCTGAATCCTGTGAAGATAGACGGCGATATAAACGCCGACGGCGAAAGTAATGTGGCAGACCTCGTTCTGCTTCAGAAGTTCCTGCTCGGAGCAGAGAAAACGCTCCCTGACTGGGAGGCAGGCGACTTCGATGAGGACGGCAGACTTGATATGTTCGACCTCATCCAACTGAGACAATGGCTCATCAGCAACTAAATGAAGCCCTGTATTTACAGCACAATAAAAGGCGTACCCGTTATGGGTACGCCTTTCTTTATACTTATTACTCCTGTGCAAGTATCTCCTTGTAGAACTCGGAGTAGTCCTTTCTTCCCTGCTTTGTGAACTCGATAGCTGTTCTCGGGTGCTGATTGAGCAGTCCTGTCATAAGGTACTGGAAATCATAGCCCCATACAGCTCCTGCTTCGCGGACAAGAGGCATATACTTCTCGATAAACTGAATTACGGGGTATACATTGTACTTGGGATTCTTCAGGAAGCCGAGCAGAAGCTCCATAGCACAGTTACCTGCGCCTCTGCCCATGCCTGCGTAAGTCGCATCAAGCCAGTCAACGCCATCTCCGACAGCTTCAATCGTATTTGCGAATGCAAGCTGCTGGTTGTTGTGGGCGTGCATACCGAGCTTTTTGCCGTACTTTGCGGCAACCTCGCCGTAGAGGTCTGCAACTCTGGCTATCTGCTCAGGGTAGAGAGCACCGAAGCTGTCAACGATGTAGAACACATCAACAGGCGATTTTCCAAGAATTTCAAGTGCGACCTTTGCATCAGTCTCACGGGCATTCGAGATAGCCATGATATTGCAGCTTACCTCGTATCCCTTGCTTTTAGCGTCCTCGATCATATCCACAGCCGTAGGTATCTGGTGAAGATATGTCGCAACGCGTATGAGGTCAATGGGGCACTCACTTCTGTCGTGGATATCCCTCTTATAGTTGCATCGTCCGACATCCGCCATTACAGCAATTTTAAGGTCAGTATTATTATCTCCTACTATTGATCTGATATAGTCATCGTCGCAGAATTTGCACGGACCGAATTTATCCTCGTCGAACATCTCCTTGTCGCCTTTGTAGCCGAACTCCATATAGTCGACTCCTGCACGGAGATTAGCGTTATACAGTGCTTTTACGAAATCATCCGAGAAACGGAACTCGTTAACAAGGCCTCCGTCACGGAGCGTAGCATCAATGACCTTTATATCAGGTCTGTAATCCATAAGCTTAGATACTTCTTTCATTTATATCATATCCTTTCACGCTTTTATGCTTTTAAGCTTTTATGTGCTAAATTGTCTTTGTCTGAATATAGTATAGCACACTCGATCACGTTTGTCAAATGATTCCGAGAAAATTTTATCTTTAAACAAATACGCCGCTTCCATTATATCCCCAGCAAAGCTCTGAATTATGCATACAAATTCTAATATCTGCCGCACAAAAACGGCTCCGTCACGATTGTATAGACAGCAAAATGCGGCGCCACAGTGTGAAGCCGCATAATGAGGGATGATTAAGAAGATTTCGATGTTAATGCCCGTTACCGAATTCACGGGACTTTCAGGGACTTGGTATTATTGTCCTCTACTGTACTGTTAATATAATATCACTTCAGGGTAATAAATACAACTCATAAAATGTAGATTAGGTGGATATTTTGAAAAGGTTTTCCCGAATTTGTCTTTACACGACTTTTTCGCCTTATTTCGTAATTATTCCTAAAAAGAGAAACAGCCGTGTACCCAAAAACACGGCTGAATTCTGATTTGTCCCTACCCTTACAATATTAAGTTTGGAATTATTATAAACCTGCTGCCGCTGTAGTGCAGTCAGCGGCAGCAAGTCATAACCTGTGATGGTTTCGGAGCTGTTGCCCCTTAAATTTTAATTAACCGAGCTGCCAGTAATCGAATTCGCAGTCGCCGCTGAATATCATGTAGATATCCTTAACGCCTGTAATATCGTTATCAACTGCAGCGAGAGTATTCTCGGAACCGTTGAGGTCACCGTAGCCTATGCAAGTACCGGTTGTGGAGCCTACACAGAACTTAACTGTTGCATTACCGCTACCCTTAACTGTGATAGAGGAAACGCCCTTGCTGAGATCAACGCCGCTAACCTTGATCCATTCGCCCTTCTTACCCTTTACCTTAGTATCGCTGATACCTGTAACGGAGATGTTCTTGGACTGGTTAGACATTGTCTCTGCCTGAACCTTCTCGTATGCATTGAGGTTCTCAATCTGGCTTACGCCTGTCTGTGAACCATTACATGTGATCTTACCGTTGTTAAGAGTTGCCTTATCGATACAAGGTGATCTGTAGTTAAGACCCTTGCCGCCGTTGACGCCCATACGCATCTCAAGCTGACGTGAGTGATAAAGTACATAGTAGCTGCCCTTGAATTCGATAATTGAGTGGTGGTTGTTACCGCCGTTGTCAAGTCTCTGTGAACCTGTGTTCTTGAATACAACGCCCTGGTACTGGTATCCGCCGAGCGGGTTAGTTGATGTCATGTAACCGATATCAGCATTGCTGAATGAGTTGCCGTTAACATTTGCGCCGCCGGGAACATTCCAGTTGTGGCAGAATGAATAATACCATGTGTTGCCGATCTTGATCATGCTTGAGTCTTCGAAGAGGTAAGGTGTACCGGGATCGAAAGGTGTGCCTGAGATCGAGATCATGTCATCGCCAAGCTTAGCAATACGTCCCTGCTTTGTCTGAGCAGCCTGTCCTGAAGGAACACCGCCGCCGTATGCAATGATACCTGTCTTTGTATCAGGATCATAGTAAACGCCGGGATCGAAGAGCCAAGTTACGTTACTGTTGGGTGTGCTTCTTGAAATGAGTTCCTTACCAAGAGGATCCTTTACATTCTTTGTGAATGTCGGGTCATCAGCTGTAAGAACGCCGATACCTGAACCGTTGTTTGCGAAGTAAAGGAAGAACTTGTCCTGTCCGTTGATATTCTTCCATGCAGCATCAGGAGCCCATGCGTTGTTAGCCCACTTTGTGATAGGATTGGTTGTTCTTGTTCTTGCAACAGGAATCTGACCGTGGTCTGTCCAGTTTACAAGGTCTGCTGTTGATAAGCAGTTGATTGCGCCTGAAGAATATGCGTTTTCAACAAGCTGATTATTCTTGTATTCAAATTGATCAGCGGTTGTGTAAACGTAGAGTCTGCCGTCATATACGAGCCAGCCGGGGTCAGCACCGAAACGCTGAGTATAAATCGGGTTGTGCTCGTTCTCTTTCTTAAAGCTTTCAGCAAGTGAAACGCCGCTGAACTTAGTCTCATACTGTGAAGGATCAAGCTTCGGAACAGCAGGCTTGTTGTTCGGGAATTCCTTGATCTTGCCAAGAACGAATTCGTTGAGAAGAACGAGGTCGTTCATTTGAACTTCTGTGCTCTGGTCAACGTCTGCATTTGTCTTTGCCATTGAATCAGTAAGTGTTCCGAGAAGAACCTTACGTGAGCCGATGAGGTCGAATGCTGAGATCTTGCCGTCGAAGTCTGTATCGCCGAGAAGCTTCTTCTTAACAATGACAGCAGGCTGACCTGCGCCCTTGATCTCTGTGCCCTTAACAGCGCCTACTGCGTAGTCAACGTAGAAGTCGTTAGTACTTTCGTCGTTTGTCTCAACGTAAATCTGGAACGAAGAACCGCCTGATGGAAGCGTATAGGATGTGTTTGCAAGCTGGATCCACTCACCTGCGGGAGCAACGCCGCTTGCGATCTCGTCGTACTTTGTCTCGCCTGAAGAATCAGTGTACTGGAGTGAGAACTTGAAGCCTGTTGTATCGCCTGTCTTAGACATAGCATTTACAGAGAAGCTGTAAGACTCGCCAGCCTTGAATGCCTGAGAATCGAGTGCAAGTGAAGCACCGTTCCAGGAAGCTGTTCTGCCTGTTACGTAGAGAGCATTCGAGCTGTCGTAGCCGCCGCTTGCCTTGTCAACTGAAGCGCCGCCTCTGCCTGACCAGCTGTTTGTGCCATCCTCGAATGTGTGCTCGAACCAGTAGCCTCTCTCGTCAACCTTGGGAGGCTCGGGAGGGGTATAGCTTCCGCCGCCGGGGCCTGTGTACGGGATACCTGTTGTCCACTCGCTGTCGGGAATGATAGACTGGATAGCTGTATAAGCCGACTTAGGCTGATAGTTACCTGTGTAAAGAAGCGGAGCATTGCTTCTGCCCGAGTTCTTATCTGTACCTACCCATGAGTTGTTGTCGGTAGGTCCCCAAACCTGAATGAGTGTTACGTTAGGACCGTTGGGATGATTCTTGTTCCAGTCAACAGCGTGCTGGAAGATAGCCTTGTACTTTGTAGCCTGCTGATCAAGAGAGAACTTGCCGCCCTCAGTTGAAATATCAAGCTCAGTTACCTGAACATCAATACCGAGGTTGAGGTACTTGTCCATTGCAGCAAGGTAGGAGTTTGTATCGCCCCATGCATTGCTTGCAGCAGCACTGACATGTGACTGCATTCCCATACCGTCAAGTACACCCTTAGCAGCGAGAGGCTTGAGGATCGTGTTGATGATGCAGTTCTGCTTGTCATTAGCAAACTCGTTGTAGTCGTTGTAGAAGAGCTTACAGTTCTTAGGAGCATACTGTCTTGCGTATGTGAAAGCCTTCTCTACGAAGGAGTTGTCTCCGTAAACGGATACCCACTTTGACTGACCGCCGCCTGTACCTGCCGTACGAACACCGCCGCGGGCTGCAGTGCCATCGTCAATGATCTCGTTACATACATCGTATGCAAAGAGGTCGAGGTTAGGATACTGTGTAGCGAAAGCATTGAACATATTCTTGATGTAGCTTTCCATACGCTGATCCATCTGAGACTTGCTGCACCAGTTTCCGTTGCTCTTGAAGAACCACTCAGGAGACTGGCTGTGCCATACGAGCGTATGACCTCTGAAGCCGATACCGTTCTTTGAAGCAAAGTCACACATAGCAGCACAGCTGTTGAGTGATACCTTGATATTTGTATCGGTAGAGCCGTTCTGAACAAGAGTAGCATCAGGCTTTGTCTCGTTCTCGCACTCTATAGCGTTGTGATCCTTGAGGATGATACCCTTGATAGCGTCATTTTTGATAGTACCGCTGTTAAAGATATTACCTACACGGAAATATTTGCCGAACTCATCCTTGAGTCCCTTTCCTGCAGGAGCTGCGAGAGCTTCAGCAGTTGACTTCTTTGTTGTGATCTTGAAATCATCGAACATGAAGTCGTTGGTTGTGTTTGTTGTGATCGTAAGCTCGAACTCATAAGCACCTAAAGGTGTCTTATATGAAGCGCCGAGCTCTGTCCACTCGCCTGCCTTGACCTTTTCGGTAGCAAGCACAACAGTTGTGGGCTTGTCCGTCTCGCCGTCAAAATACTTGAGAGCGAGGTGGAATGTTTCGTCGGTCTCACTGTAAACATTTACGGAGTAGTTGTACTTAACTCCTCCGAACAGATACAGACCTTTTGTGGACTGTGCGCCCTCATCAGCAGACTTACGTCCTGTGAGAGCCATAGCTCTTGATCCGCCTAAACCTGCACCCTCGATCGGGGCAATGTCGTTGGCTTCGTCGGTGCCGTGCCAGCCGTCATAGCTAATATCGAAGCTATCGTAGGTGACCTCGGCAGCCTGTGTTGCAGTCAGGATCTGCGGCATTGAAGCAAACGTTGTTGTAAAACAAGCCGCAGCAGTCAGGGCTGCATACAGTTTTTTCCTGTTCATTAAAGATCATCTCCTCATTTTAAATTTGGGTTTCCCCACTTTATTCATTTTACCTCATTATACACTGTTCATTTTTAGTTCACAACCCACATTCTGCAGATTTGGTGGAAAAAACGAATAGACAATCACAAAAAAAGCGTACAAATTTAGTAAAAGTTGTCACATCAGGTATGGTAAATGTCTGTACAAATTCCGAGTTGTATTGGCTTTTTTGTTTTTTTTACACATTAATAATTCTATTGACTTTTGCGGAAAAATGTAATATAATATCCTTATAGCGGTCTCCGTTATTAAAATGTATATTTTGTATTATTCTAAGGAGGATGAAAAATGGCAGGACAGGGAATGGGCGAATACTGCGTAGACATCGTTATGTGTATCGACGCTACCGGCAGTATGGCTCCGATAATCGACGAGGTCAAAAGAAACGCTATCTCTTTCTATGAAAGATTTATCGAATCCATGGAGGAAAACGATAAAGAAGTAGAAACACTCAGGATCAAGGTAATCGCCTTCAGGGATTACGGCTGTGATCAGGATCCCATGGTTGAGTCCGAATTCTTCAAGCTCCCCGAGCAGAACGATGACTTCCACAAATTCGTTGACAGCATCGAGGCAAAGGGCGGCGGAGATATCCCCGAGAACGCTCTCGAAGCCATTGCTCTCGCTCTTAAATCCGACTGGACGACCGACGGTTCAAAGCGTCGTCACGTTATACTTGTATTTTCCGATGCTCCCGCACTTCCGCTCGGCGCACGCGCAGGCTCTTCCGGCTATCCTTCGGGTATGCCTGCTGACATCGCACAGCTCGGTGCATGGTGGGAGGCTACTGACCAGACTCTCGGCAGCAACTATCAGGCAAAGGCAGGACGTCTCGTTGCGTTCGTGCCCAATGCAGAGCCCTGGACAGAGCTTCAGGCATGGAACAGATACTGGCCTGCTTTCTCACCTGCAGGAACAGGTCTCCCCGATGTTGACATACAGTCGGCTATCGACCTTGTTGTAGGCTCATTCTAAAAAATAACCACAGACCGATGCGCCGATACCGCTTCGGTCTGTTTTGTAATAACGGGGAACACGCACGGATGTGTCCGACAATACCGCTCCCCGGAACAGGAGATATTCTATGGAATTAACAGTGTACAGACAAGCTGCAAAGACACGTCCCGACGGAACGGTCGTATATAAGGGCGAGGATGCACTTCCTTATGCGGACAGCCGCCTTCTCATGGTCGCCGACGGTCTCGGCGGAGCTGCCGCCATACGTCACAGCTCGATAAAGCCTGAGCTGTTCGTCGAAGACACCCTCATTGACACGCTGTTCTCAGGCGTGTATGATGACTACTCCGATCCCGTCCTGCAAGAATATGTTAAAAATTCCTTCTTTGAACTCAGGGCAGTAAAGGACTGCTATACCGACAATGTCAACAACATCAAGAAAAGCGGCTATTTCGCTTCACGCATCGTTTCAGCGATCGTACTGCGCGAGCTGCTGTACAATGACACATTTGCACCAGCCAGCCTGTTTTCTTCTCTTGAGAAGCTTACCTCTGATAAGGAGCGCAATGAAGCAGTTGCAAAGACGGGTGAGCACTTCACGGAGCTGATCGCGAAAAAGCTCCGCATGATCGCTGATAACGCCAATATCTTCTATGAGTCGTCCTATGCGGGACTTTCCCTGCTCGGCACAACGCTTACTGCTATGCTCTACCGCGAGCTTGGCGGCAAGACAGAGGTCATTCTCCTTACAGCAGGCGATTCACGCCCTTACGTCTGGACGGAAAAGGACGGACTTTGTCAGCTCATACGCGACGAGGAACGCCCTGACGGAGGCATGACCAACTACATCAAGATAGATGATGACGAAGGTTTCAAGATAAACTGCCGCTATATGGAGTTCCCGCGCCCCTGCGTAATATTCGCGGCAAGTGACGGCTGCTTCGATTCGGGCAGCTTCATATCGCCGCTCGCATTTGAAAAGACCATACTTGAGGCTGCGCGTGATTCCGCTGATACAGAGGAGATGAGCAGCCGCCTGCACGACTTCTTCTCGGAGTACGGCAGGCACGATGACAGCAGTACCATTGCAATGAAGCTCTCGGGCTTCACTTCGTTCGACGAGTTCAGACGCGCCGCAGAACGCCGTCTCGCCGCGGCAGACAAGCTTTACTTCTCGCAGATGCCGCAGCTTCTCGAAGAAGACTTCATTGGCGAATACGAACGCAGTATGGCTGACGCTCCCGATGAGATGTCGCTTCTCATCTCACAGCTCAAAGCAAATGAGAATGTACGTACATATTGCGAGGAGGCAGTCAGAGACGAGGCAGAGGAGCTCACCGAGGATGACGAGGGCATCAGAAACGCCGCAGAACTGCGTACCTCCGCAAGAGGCGAGGTCAAAAGGCTTGCAGCGGAGATCGCCGCAGACGAATCCGACAACAGCGACCTGAACGGTATGCTTGATGCGGTAAAGAGCTTCCACGCGGCAAAGGATACCTACGAGTCCATGCATTCCGAGAAATATGCCGCAAATCTGAAAGCTGCGGCTGACAAATACTGGGCGGACAATTCCGCCGCGATCATTTCAGCCGTCAGAAGCGGAAAGAACAGCTATCCGCCCGAGCTTTCGGCCGAGATAAGCGCTGCTGCCGATGCGCTCAGCAAAAAGCTTGCAGATCTCGGAGCAAATGCGGAAAAACAGAAATCTCTCTTTGACAGCTACAACAATACCTATTTAATGTATATCGGAGGTGAACAGGCGTGAGATTCCACGGATATGAACTCATCACCGACTGGAAGAACAGCCAGTGCGGTCAGACTGCTTCTGCAACAAGAGGCGGAAAGAAATATTTTCTAAAAAAGTATCAGACTCCTGTTGCCCCAATAAACAACGGCACTCTCGATGCCAAGACCTTTAAGCACAACGAAAAGCTTTTCAACGACTTTGTTGATACCCGTAAGCGCGTAAATGCGGCTATCCGAACTATCGCAGGCTCGGGAGGAAATATCATCATCCCCTGTGACGAATTTATCGAAGGCAACCAGTATGTCGAGGCTGCTGAATTTGTCAACGGCGCGATCGATGATGACGAGACAGAGGGCGTTCTCGCAAGTCTGTCCGTTGATGTAAAGAAGCTTCTTATGCAGACCGCAGCCGGTGCGCTGTTCAGTGTCCACAGCAAGGGCATCATCCACAGCGACCTCAAGCTCAAGAACGTGCTGCTCGTCCGCAACACAACAGGAAATTACGTTGCCAAGCTCATCGACTTCGACAGCAGCTACTTCGTTGACGAGAAGCCTGATGAGATAGTCGGCACGATAGATTACTACTCTCCCGAGCTCGGCGAGTATGCCGACAGCGAGGACGAACGCGAGGAGATCGCAAAAAAGATCACCGATAAATCGGATATTTTCTCTCTCGGTCTCATATTCCATTTCTACCTCGCAGGAGCTTTGCCCGAACCGGTAAACCTGACCGACAAGCTCAAAAAGCGTCAGGAAAAAGGCAAGGTCATCTACTGCTGGATAGCTCTCAACAGCGGCTGCGAGCTGAAGCTCAGTCCGCTCATCAAGAGCCCGAAGTACTCATCGCTGATACGCGATATGCTGCAGAAAGACCCGACGCTGCGCCCCTCCGCATCAGAAGTGCTGAAACGTCTGCGTGAGGCTGAACCGGTTATTGAGGAGCCGTGGCCGGAGCACAGCATCATTCTCGACAGGGACAAGCTCGATGCCGCCGACATAGCAGGTCTGAGAAAGATCACTGCTGACGGCGAAAAGGCTTACGAACTCATATACTGCGACGGCACAAAAAAGTCCGCCACCAAAGACACTCTCGGAGAAATGGGACTGCTGAAAATAACCGCTCCCAAGGACTTCTGCACACCGTGGGCTGAGCACTGCCTCAAATTCGATATTGACAAGATCAAGAGCCGCGGCTTCATTTCCTGTGAGCAGAAGATCGTTTCGGGAATAAAGGGCTATCAGTTCTACCGCAGCGATTCCAACTCCATGTTCTTCAAGCCTGAGACACTGCTTGCCATGAAATATGCCAATAAAACTGAAGCTCCTGCCGCAGAGGAAGCCGCTCCTGCAATGGAGGAGATAAAAACTCCCGATGCTGCTCCTGCTCCCGAACCGACATTCGCCGAGCCGTGGGAGGCACACGGTATCGCTTTCGACGAGGACGTTATCCGCGCGAAAGGCTTTGTCCGCTCTGAAAAAACATCGATCGGCAGCGTGAACGGCTACAACTTCTTCTCAGCCGACGGAACCTGCAGGTTCATACGCGCTGAAATGGCTGTGATACAGAAACTCGCAAGGAAGGTATGACCGCATTATGAGCTGGATATGTCCGATGTGCTCGACATCAAACGATGACAGCGCGGATCACTGTATGGTGTGCGATGCAGTAAAAGATCTGAAATTCACCGTCGAAGCATCGCCCGAACAACAGTACAAAGACGGTCTTGCCGCCCGTGAGGCAGGTATGGAATCGGCAGCCGCACAGTTTTTCCTTGCCGCTGCCGAAAAAGGCTATGCTCCTGCTGAAAACGAGTACGCAAGCTGTCTGTACAGCGGCAGAGGCGTTGAACGCGACCTGTACTCCGCATTTGAGTATTTCAGACGTGCCGCATCACATGGCTCCGCTAAGGCTCAGTATAACCTCGCCTGCTGCTTCCTGTACGGACACGGCGTTGAAGTCAACAACGAGATGGCAGCCAAGTATCTCGCAATGGCTTCCTCAAGAGGTCATGCACAAGCCAAGTACCTCCTCGGCACCTGCTACTACTACGGCAAGGGAGTCGAACAGAACTATTCCACAGCGTTCAGCTTCTATTCGGCGGCTGCCTCAGCAGGTATTGCCGCAGCAAGCTATAACATGGGTTTCTGCTATGAGAACGGCATAGGCACTAGGCGCGATTTCTCGCAAGCATTTGACTGCTACTCGCTCGCTGCTGCAAAAGAACACCCGGCAGCTCTCAACGCAATGGGCAACTGCTATTTCTACGGCACAGGCACGGAAAAAAATGCGGAGAAGGCGGCTGTGTACTACCGCAAGGCAGCTGACAAGGGCTTTGCTGCCGCGCAGTACAACCTCGGAGTGTGCTACGAAAAGGGATACGGCGTGACTGCTGACCTCTCAACTGCAAAAGCATGGTACAAGCACTCGGCAGACGGCAAAAACAAAGATGCAGCAGAGGCTCTGAAACGGCTTTCGCCCTTAGTATAAGAAGGGAAATAGGCAAAAACGGCTCATCAATACTTTATGGCACCGGCAATAGCGGCCTGCCTCCTGATTGCGACATCGGTGCATTTGCCACATTTGTCGTGCATGTATCGGCTACTGTTTGGTATATATGACGAAAATGCCCTTCGTGTAAATTTTTTCTTGACTTTTTGTATACATTATAGTATAATAAATTAGTCGCAGGTTTTTCTTGCGACTTGTATGGCGGCATAGCTCAGTTGGCTAGAGTACTCGGTTCATACCCGATTGGTCGTTG